>CAZRJZ010000010.1:0-13458 GCA_964600465.1 uncultured Rickettsiales bacterium | reverse complement strand
AGGAGCCGCTTCATGCCTGAAAATACCCGTTCTCTCTTTACGTCCGCCTCCCAGTTTTCCACTTCTGCATCTGCTCCTTCCGTTGTGCAAAACCCTCTGCCTGACGTTTCTCCGGCGCAGGCTCCCGCGGCGAAAAAACCGCATATCATTGTGCTTGGCAATGAAAAGGGCGGCTGCGGGAAAACCACGAGCTGCATGCATATTCTGGTCGCGCTTTTGCGTTTGGATTTCAAGGTGGGCAGTATAGATATTGACTCACGCCAGCGTTCGCTCACGCGGTATATTGAAAATCGCCTTGAAACCGTTCAGCGCGAGATGGTGCAGCTTCCCATGCCTGTCCATGCGGTGGTGCAGAAAAGCCCTTTCCCTCAGGCGGAAGAAGCGCAAAAAGATGAGCGCGAGCGTTTTACCAGGGCGCTTTCGTACGTGGGGCGTGATGCGGATTTTGTTATTATCGACAGCCCAGGATCTGACACTTATATGTCCCGCCTGGCGCACTCCTTCGCAGACACTATTATCACCCCAATTAATGACAGTTTCGTAGATCTGGATGTGCTGGCCAACGTGGATGGGCATTCCATCAAGGTCATTAAGCCAAGCATCTATTCCGAAATGGTCTGGGAGCAAAAGCTGCAACGCGCCAAGCGCGATGGCGGCGCAGTGGACTGGATTGTGATGCGTAACCGCCTGAGTAACATCGATGCCAAGAATAAGCGCCTGATGACGCAGGTCACACAGGAACTTTCGCGGCGGATTGGTTTCCGCCTGGCGCCTGGTGTTTCAGAGCGCGTCATTTTCCGCGAGATGTTTTTGCAAGGCCTTACGGTGCTGGACATTATGGAGGTGGGTAGTGGCGTAAGTGTTTCACTCTCCCATGTGGCAGCGCGCCAGGAAGTGCGTGAATTGTTAAAAACGCTAAAACTTCCTCAGGTAGATGCGCATATCGCCCGGTCTTTAGAAGCGGAAGAGAAGAAGAAAGAGTCAGCGGATATTGCTGCGCAGCAACCTGCAGAAGAGAAGGAAAAAGCGCAGGCTCTGGCAGAGCCGGTTCCGGCTTAAAATTGCTTGTTTGGCGGTTAAGTGGCAGGAGTATCTAATCTCTCTTAAGGATTGGTGCCCGGCTGCTCTGTGGGGGGGTTTTTTATTAATCATGAATTTTTAAGCGTTTTCGTAATAATATTGTAATAATATTCCGCTAAGGTACAGGGGTGTAGACACTCTAGTTTGTAATGGTTTTTATGATGCATACGCTCCACACCAGCGCCCTTCCCTCCTCCCATGGAGGTGGCTTAAGGCGCGCTTTGTCGCAAAACTGGGCGAATATTTTTTATTTTACAGCAGTCTATCTCCTGCCGACCCTTGCTTTTGCCGCCTATAGCTGCCGTGCGTCGAACTATGGTAAGTTCGGCGGCGACGACATGACGTTTGTCATGTGCTATGTGGCCTGCGTTATGTATTCAGGCGTGGGGCGCGCGATTGCCATCATTGGGGTGGTGGTGCTTGGTTTTGGCGCAACCTTCGGAAAAGTTTCCTGGGGACTAGCGCTAACGGTTGCCGTGGGCGTTACAACGATATTTGGAGCGCCTCGTATCATATACTTTATGATTGGCGAAACCGTTCCTTGCTACGATGCTGATGCCACGGCAATGACACCATAGGCTTTGTGCATATGGCTTTCCTGCGCTGATTTAAAGCTGTCCGTTTTTTACAGTCTCCCGGTGATTTTGCTTTAGTGCCAGCTTGCGCGGGAATAGCAATTTATAGCACGTAACGTATGGTTAGCGATTCATCGTAGTTCCCTCCCCCTCCGGGGGAGGGTTAGGGTGAGGGCTAATAACCTGCAGATTTTATTGATTATGGCACCCTTATCCCAGCCTTCTTAGAGGGATAAGGGGGGCTATGAAGCGCCTTGTTTAGCCGCTAATTAGCCGTTACGTTCTTTGGGACTGGGCGCTTCACTTTTTAGGAAAATCAGGTCTGCTGGCTCATCTGGTGCAGCATGAGCGCTACGCGGGCTTCACGCTGCCGAAGCATATCCATCTCACCTTTGTTCATAACGCTGGAGAGAGAGAGCTGAACGAAATCCAGAAACATCACGATCACTTTTTCCACCTGACGCTGGATTTTGTTGACGATTGGATCGGCAATATTGACAAGAGCCTGGTGTGCTTGCTTGGTGCGGTCACGCACGCGGTCACGGTATTCGTTGATAGAGATATACACACGACGCAGCGCCGCTTCGATCCGTGATTTGTTGGTAGCCGAAATACCTTTGCGGCGGTAATTATCCGCCACGTGTAAATATTCCTCGGTGAGTATATCGGCGGCTTCGCCAAGCTCGCTTACCAACGGTTCCACCAGCGCAAGCTGTGCTTCCGGATCAGTCACAAAACGGCTTTCAGCTGTTTCTACCAAATCACCTGCCAGATCATAAAGCGCGGTGATTTCATTGTAAGCGCTTTCCAGCTCTTCCATACTATAATTTTTTTGTGGCTGTCCCATGACAGTAGTCCTTATCTAGTCCATTAGAGTTATGTTGGCCGTGGGCTAAAATTGCGCGCGCCGGCGCAACCTCAGACTTTTGTAATATCCGTATTCTAGGACTATTCGTTCACGTTGTGTGTGAAGATTTGATGACAATCGAGAGGGAAATTAGGGCTATTTAATAATCAGCTAACCTATTGTATAGCCGTCATCCCTGCCGAAGTGCGGGGATCTAAGGTAACACGGCAAGTCGCCTGAGATCCCCGCCTTCCGCTTCGCTTCAGCGGGGATGACACATCAAGGACCTGGCGGATTATTAAATCACCCTGCAGCTTGAAACCGGGGCATTGGAGGGCGGGTTCACTACCTCAAAAAGCGGCACGCTTCTTTTTGCACTGCAGCAATTTACCAATGTTGCAGTTTGATGAAGATTGCTCTGGTAAAGCTATCGGCGGTTGTGAGGGCTTCTCTAAGGTGATAACCTGATAATAGGAAATAGTGTGCGTTAAGCACTGATCAATACAGGACGCTAATGGCAAACGGAATAATCAACGGGCCCGTGCTAAACGGGGCGCACTGGGCGATGATGAACAAAAATCTCGACCCGTCGACGCACCGTTTGCGCAATGCGTTTGGCTTAAGCGCCGGGCTGATTATTGGCCGTCAATTCATGAACGCGGCAGTGGGCGAAACGACTACCGGCGAGAAGGTCGGGAAAGATGACGTACCCTTCTTCCTGCGGCCTATTCATGGCGTCCTGAGCTACAACCATTTCTCCGACGATCCCAAAGATCGCTGGATGAAAGTGGTGGATTACGTGATTCCTGCCGCATTGGGCGGGGGTGGCGCCATGCTGGGGAGTTATGATTTCGCGCTGGATCCGAACGTGGGCGGTATCGGTCTGGCAGCGCGCGAGGCGCAGAAAGATTTAAGCAAACTGACGCTCGACAAAGCCGAGCTGATGGCGAAGTTTACCCAAAGCCATCCCTGGCGCGGCCTGGCAGGATTAACCGCGATGAATGGTTCGGCTTCCGGTTTTGGGCTGGTGCCGGGCTTAAACAATTATGGCTCTACGCTTGGCGTTGCTTTCAGCGGATCAGTTATGCGCGATAAATACAGCACGCCATATCTCCCATGGTTACAAAAATTCATCAGCGGGAATAAGCATTATTATCCTTATAGTCCTACCAGCATGCTGCCGCGCGTGCGCGAATATTTGGTGCACAATAAAGACGCCAATCCCAAACAGCTGAAAGACATGGCGTATGCTATTTTAGAGCCATGGTTTGGGGAATCGGTGAAGCCTTCCCATGTGGAGGCGTTTGTCGGTGAGCTAACAGCAGTGCGGAACAAATTCTTCCAGTCCGGTGGTGTGCCTGAAAAAGCAAAGGCGGATTTGGTCAAAGAGCTGGATGCTGTCCTCATGGGTACAGGGCTAGAAAAAACCATCAAGAAAGTAGGCCTTAACCCGGCGGAAGCCACCATTGGCCGCAATGGCTTTATTGAATGGACGGCGCGCGCGCTCGGGTATGGAGGCAGGCTGGACGAGGTGGGGCGTAGTTTCCGCCGCGCTTACGGTGCGCGTAATAATATTGCTGTGCCGCTAGAGAATTTGGCGCGCGTGAAGAATTTTCCGCATGATGGCCGGGTGCTGATGACCGGTGGTGCGGTGGTGGGGCTGGGAGCGCTTGCTATTGGCGCAATGGCGCTCGATGCGCGCCGTTGGCACCAAGCGGATAACGAGGAGTTGCTGCATACGAAGCAGGCATCCGAGCAGCACGTTAATGGTCTGAGTGAAGAACCGCCGAACGCGGAAGAGCCGCACCGGCATATTAAGGCCGGTATCGCAGACCGCTATCAGCACCAAAAAGAGCTGCTGCAGGCGAAGAAAGCCAAGGGCGAGCAAGGATTCGCCGAGTGGCTGAACGGCAAGCCGCTGCGCTTCATGGAGTGGGTGACAGATGGGTTCAACTCGCCGGAAACGGTGGGGCTGCACCGCCTGAGTTGCGCGCTGGGCCTGACAGGTGGCGGTGTGGTGGGCATGCGGATTGCCGAAGCGCTCACGGGGCGGAATTTTGCCGGCGCGAATGTGCCGCTGGAGAAGTTACCGGATGTGCTGAAGCCGCTTTATAAAAAACTTGCCTATAATCCCTTTTCCGATGCACCCAAGGACAAGTGGGGATTCGTGTTCCACCTTGCTATTCCCGCCGTATTCTCCACGGCAGGGATTATTACCGCCTCGGAGCTCTTTTTCCGCAAGCGTAAAACGGAAGCAGGCAAAGCAGAGTATATTGATGATTATGAAACCAAGGCCTCCATGGCCGAAGCAGGGCCATGGACGGCGCTGACCTCTACAGCGGCGCTGCTGGCTACCCCTTCGGGGAATATTTTCCTGCCTATTCCCGGCATCAATTACGGCATGTCGCTGGCCACGCGGTTTACGCTTTCTTCAGGCCGGAAAGTGATTTTCCCAGGGCTTGGTGAATTGTGGAGCGGCAATGCTTCGCGCTATCCGTTTGGGCCGACGCTGTTGCGTGATCATATGATTAAATATGCTGTCAACAACCCCAGTCCCCACCCCGATCAGTTAGAAGAAATGACCATCGGGATTCTGAAACCTTGGTTCAAAGACGTTACCGGTGAACAGATCCTTTCCTTTGTGCAAAAAGTAGAAGCTGACCGCGATAAATTTCTGGCCGAAGGCGGCGTGCCGGAGGAATCGAAAAAGGCGCTGGAGAAAGAGCTGATTGCGCATTTCAAAGGTGCGGGACTTGAGAAAACGTTGAAAGAAATTGGTCTTGATCCGTTGAAAGCATCGCTGGGCGAGAACGGTATTTCCTCCACCATTGCGAAATATTTGGGTGCTGCCAAACCGCTTGAGGATATTCACAAAGAATACGCCAAGAAATATACTGAGCGCGTGCATGTATCGCGCACAGCGCAGCCGGATGTGGCTAGTGCGCGAGCCTGATGGAGCGTTGGTGGCATGTTTCATAAACGCCAGATTAAATCTCTGTAATCTTGCGTATCAGGGATTGTTTCTAAAAATGTTGAGCGTATATTCAAGCGCAAGTGATGCGGAGTTCTTCGCTTCACGAACCCGCCGGATTCTCCGGTATTGATAATAACGTTTCGCAAGGATTAGTTCTCATGAAAAATATTGTACTCGCTACCGCACTCGCTGCTGTTTTCGCTGCTCCTGCTTTTGCTAATGAAGCGGCTAATGCTGAAGGCGCTGCTGAAAAACACGCTGCTGAATCCGCTCCTTCTGCTGGCAAAGCAAGCTACACCCTGGCTGATAAAAAAACCAAAGTAGAAGTGGAAAACGGCGTAGCTACCATTGATGGTAAAGAAGCTCCAAAAGGCGCGCATAAAACCGAAGATGGCAAAACCTTGAACGTTGGTGCGCACGGTAAAGTAGAATCCGTGAAATAATTTTATGGAATAGACTCCCCTCCTTAACCGGGGGGGAGCGCATACCATAAAAAAAGCCCACCCTTTCGGGGTGGGCTTTTTCTTTTTTAAGGAAGATTTTTCTATGCTCTGTTTAAGCCCTGGGTGGGGTGCAAGGCTGCGCTGGCGGCTTTAATAACGTCGGGTGTCATTTGCGCGCAAAAACTGTCGGGAACGGGTTGACCGCTGGCAGTGAACACCTGGCCATCCAGTTGATTCCGCAATACCTGTGCTACGTTTTCCGGACTAAAACCGCTCATGGCCTACCCTTTTTTAAGCTGCTAGTTTAACTAAATCCTGCGCGACCGTCAGTGCCAGCGCCCTGATCTGGGAGGGCTGAAGCGGCATGCCTTCGCTATTTTTATGGCCGGTTAGCCATTTCACCAGCACGGGGCGTATGGCATCCGCAACCGTCATAATTTGTGCCCCACGGGTTTGATAGGGGGTTTTTGCTGCACTCGCTTGACTAGTATAAGAGCCCATATACACCTCGCGCCAATATTAATATGCAATTAATAATTTGACTAATATAACCGCTATATATTTAAATATTAGTTAATATATTTACAATTTTCGTATGCCGGGTTCCTGGCGCGTATGATCCCTGATCCACGTTAAAAACTGACTGAGCGCATCCATCTGATCGTCATGCTCGGAAGCGGGGAAAGCGTATAGCTCGCGCTCGAATTCTGCAAGCCAGGGTGCCTGCTGCGGAAGATAAAGCCTTCCGGCTTCTATGAGCGAAGAAGCGCCAATAAAGCGTGTGAGTTTATCTTTCCTTGGCAATATGCCGATGATGGGTAGTTTTGTTTCGCGCCGCATATCCTGCAGTAATTGCTGGCCGCTGGCTTTGTCCTCTATTAAAATGGCATCCGGCTGCCAGTTTTCCGCCAGACGCAGAAAGTTGCGTTTTAAATCCGGGTACTCGCATCGCATCACCTGCATATCGAGCAGGTAATATCCATCGGTGCTTTCAGCGAAAGTGGCGCAAGCGCTGGCGTCGTTATGCATACCGGCCTTGATGCCTGTATCCCAGCTTTGCACCCGGCGCAGAACTTTTTCTGGCAATAGGGCATATCGTTTCAGCCATGCCGATTTAATGATTTCTCCTTCTTGGGTAACGGGTTTCTGTAGATATTGCGCAGCAAAAGCATGACTTCCTAAGTCGCGGCGTGCCTGTTCCATAAGCTCCTGATTTTCGCGTAAAGGATGCAATAATTCTCCTGTGGGAAATATTTTATGGATAGGGCCACGTTTAAAAGAAGTGGTGGTGCCGCTGACGGCGGGTAAGCACAAATGTTCCCAGCCGGTTCTTTCCAGCAGGTATCCGCTTAGATCGTTTGAGTGAAGCCGTTGCATCACTAAAACAATCGCCCCTTTTTCCTTATCATCAAGCCGGGTGGAAAATGTGCCATCGAACCATTGGTTTACGTAATTGCGCGTCTTTGGCATGGCGGCTTGCAGTGGGCTTAATGGATCGTCAATAATCAGGAAATTCCCGCCTTCACCCGTGACGCTGCCGGCAACGGAGGTGGCAAAGCGGTGGCCTCGTAAGGTGGTGACAAATTTATGTTTCTCATTCTCCCCGCTGCGGATACGCGTGTCTGGAAAAAGATTGCGGTACCATGCCGCATTAAGCAGCGCGCGGCATTCTACGGAATGTTTTAAGCTTAAACTTGCCGCATAGCTTGCAGCAACAATTCTGCTGGCGGGATTATGCCCAAGCAGCCAGGCCGGCCAGGCGACGCTGATGCAAAGCGACTTTAAGGAGCGGGGCGGCATGTTGACAATCAACCGTTTTATATCGCCGTGCTCAATGGCATGTAAGTATTCCGCAATCAAGTCTATGTGCCAATTGGGTTTATATTCCACTCCGGGATTCAGGCTGTGGAATGATTTGGCAATAAAACTGGCCAAATCCCGGCGCAGCACCGCCTCCAGCAATGCGTGCTGTTCATTGTTATGCATGAAATGATCCTAAGAGGAGGAGAACGCGCTGTTTATTCACGTATGGATGCATGTAAGCGCCTGAAGCGTTTTAGTATGGCTTCATCCTCTTTTGCCAGGCCGGTTGAGCCTTTGTCGCTGCTGGCGAGCGATTGCTCTGCTTTATCCAGTATCGCTACCAGTTCTGCCAGTGTCACCAGCGTTTCCGCCACGCTTTTTTTGCTTCCGATTAAAGGCATATATTCCGCCGCTCCTTCCGGGCTTTCCGTATGGTCCAGCATTGTCTCAATACGGTTTAAGATGACTCCGGCAATGCCCCGGCATTTTTGAATAATCGCTTGAGAAGAAAGGCGGGTTTCCAATCTTTTTTTTGTTTTTTTACCGCGTTTTATTCCAGATTCCTGATCCATAGAATGATTACCTTATATCTCCGTAGCTTGGCCGGAAGTGGGTTTGTTACAGTGTTGTCACAAACGTGTTTCTCGCAATTTTCACATAAGTCCCTATGGGTTTGCATTATACTGACCCCATAACCTTGGATCAGGAGCGCGCATGCTCGCGGACTATCTTAAGTTCATTACCAGCCTTACTTCAAAACTACAGGAGCCGTCGGTTGAAGTGGCGTACAAACCCGCTGATGGGGATGGTGTGACGCGCCCAGAAGTAGGCATGGCGGAGATTAATGGCGTTCCTGTAACCGAGATGCTGCTGCAGCAAGCCAGGGAGTGTGGATTTAATATCGCGCTTTGTTCCCAAGGAGAAATTAGGGCTATGCTAAGCGGCATGGCCGATGGCCGCCTGGTAGACGACCCTGATGGAGCCAGTTTCGGCACCAATGTATTCGATGCCGTGGAAAAAGACGCTGCCGAATTATTAGCCGAACAGGGCGCCGATAATTACGAGCAATTTAATGTGGCGAAAGTGCGCTCTCCGGCTTCAGAAGCAGAGACCTCTTTCTGCCAGCGTATTATTGCCGAGCGTCAGGCCTGCCATGAAATGGAAGATGCAGGCCTCTCATTCCAGCAAGTGTAATACCATTTCTCGATCAATACATCGAGAAATGGTATCAAAACCGTCGCCGAAAGCGGCGGTTTTGCGCGGCGCAGCCAGCGTAACGCAATCAATATATTGATTGCAAATTGGCATAAGATCAGGATGGCGGATCTTCCCGCCGTGTGGTAACGGTTTTGGTGCTTACGGTTTCCACTTTTTTGTAAGATTCTATAAAAATATGCCGGATAATGTAGCTTCCTATCAGCAAAATAAAGTACGTAACCCATAGTTTGCCGCTGATTTTATTGGGAATCAGGTCTTCAAACCAGACCGCAACGATTAAATAACCCATCATCCCGAACGTGGCATAAAGGCACAGTTTACTTAGGATAACACAAAGTTGTTTTTGTTTTTCAGGACTCTCGAAAATATCTGCCATGGGTTTAAGCCGCGTTCAAGCGATGCTGTTCCTGTAAGCTTCGCGTACACTCGGCCATGGTGCGCGAAGCGCGGGAAATAGGATCCGACATATAAAAATTAGGAATAAGATCCTCAAACGGCACGTTGTCGATACGGAAAGAAATGCCGCGTGGAGGGGAGGGTGCCCAGGCGCCACGCTGTAGGGTGTCAATGCGCGCCAGATGGGGATGCTTCTGCCACATGGCGCTGCGTAGCGCACTTAGCGAGTCAACAGGCAAGCGTTTGCTTAAGGCTTCTGAAAGGGCGCGTATAATTGCCCAGTCTTCTTTGGCTTGTCCAGGCGGAAACACGGCGCGCCTGGCCAGCTGAACGCGCCCTTCCATATTCACATAAGACGCGTCTTTTTCTGTGTAGGCTGCGCCAGGTAATACCACATCGGCGTTATGCGCGCCATCGTCGCCATGATGACCCTGATAGACAATAAAAGCGTTGCCAAAAAGCGCCATATCAATTTCATCGACACCGAGTAAGTACACCAACTTAATACTGCCGTCCTGCGCGCCTTGAATAATGGAACCAAGATCGCGGCCATTCTGACCGGGAGTAAAACCAAGATCCAGCCCTCCTACCCGTGCGGCAGCGGCATGCAAAAGATTGAAGCCGTTCCAGTCTTCTCGAATAAGGTTGCAGCGTTCCGCAATGGCTTTGGCGCAGGCAAAAATCTCATCCCCATCTGCGCGCGCGAGCGCTCCGCTACCTAATATTAACAATGGGTTTTTTGCATCTTGCAAGGCTTTGGCAACGGCATGCTCACCGCCGGAGATTTTTCCAAGCAACCGCGGGTCGTTACCCAAATAAGTGTAAGGATAGTGCAACTCTGGTTGCTTGCCGATAACGTAGGCTTTCAGCCCGTTTTTTAAGTACGCCTTGCGCAACCGGGCGTTCAGCATGGCAGCTTCTTTACGTGGATCGGCGCCGATGATCAGGCATACATCTGCATCCTCAGCGGCGGCGATGCTTGTGTTAAATAAATAATCCGTGCGGCTTACATACGGAATTTTAGCGCCTTCCTGCCGGCAGTCCAGGTTGACGCAACCCAGCGCGTCCATCAGGCTTTTGAGTGCAAACATGCTCTCATTGCAGGCCATATTACCTGCAACTGCGGCTATCTCCTGCGGTGGAAGCGCTTTTAAGCGTTCGGCGACAACCGCCAAGGCTTCTTCCCAGCTGGCTTCCACCAGCTTGCCACTGGCATTGCGTATGTAGGGGCGGTCAAGACGGGAAACACGAAGCCCATCGCAGGCGTGGCGGGTTTTATCGGAGATCCACTCCTCATTCACGTCTTCATGCAGCCGTGGCAGTACACGAAGCACCGCTTCTGCGCGTGAATCAACCCGGATATTCGAGCCCACCGCATCCATTACGTCGATTGTTTCGGTTTTTTTGAGCTCCCACGGCCGCGCCAGATAGGTATAAGGCCTGGAGGTGAGCGCTCCTACGGGGCATATATCCACCAGATTTCCGGAGAGTTCGGAGGAAAGCGCTTTTTCCACATACGTTCCCACCTCCATATGCTCCCCGCGCCCAAAAGCGCCGAGTTCCGGCACGCCCGCAATCTCGGTGGAGAAACGGATACAGCGCGTGCAATGAATGCAGCGATTCATAAAGGTGTTGATCAGCGGCCCCATATATTTATCGGGCACAGCGCGCTTCGTCTCCATGTAGCGGCTTTTTCCTGAGCCGTAGAACATGGCCTGGTCTTGCAGATCGCATTCGCCGCCCTGGTCGCAGATCGGACAGTCGAGCGGATGATTGATCAGGAGAAACTCCATCACCCCTTCCCGCGCTTTCTTTACCATCGGGCTGTTGGTTTTAACCACCATGTTTTCTGCGCAAGGCAAAGCGCAAGAGGCTTGTGGTTTTGGGGGGCCTGGCGATACTTCCACCAGGCACATGCGGCAGTTGCCAGCAATATTTAAACGCTCATGATAGCAAAAACGCGGAATCTCGATTCCAAGACTATCGCACGCTTGAATAATCGTGGTGCCGGGTTCAACGGTGATTTTTTGGTCGTCAATGGTGAGGGTGGGCATGGTATTATCTCAACTCTTCCAACATCATTTTACGCAAACTGCCGGGTAATCGCAGGTTTTTATCTTCCGTTAGAAAAAAAGAGCAACCTGCATATAAGGCAGTAGCAACATGTACGGCATCAGGCAATGCCATTTTTAACTCCGTACGCAATTCCGCGCTGTGCCGCCAGATTGCACGTGCACGGCTCACGGGTATTGTCTCTATGGGGGAATCATAGGATAACATGGTTTCGTACAGCTCGATTACGTTATTCGCCCGTAACTGCATTGGCTTTACTAATACTTCTGCCAGTGTCAATTCACTGGTTATGGCGCGGATCGCTTTATCTTGTACCTTTTGAAGTAAGGTTTCCAATAACGTCTCGTAACCAGTGAATCCTTCAATGGCATAAATAAAAATGTTGGCGTCAAAATAAAACCGTTCGCCGTTATAATGTGCTAATTTTTCCATTCGTCCCGTATTTCCCGTAATGATCCTACTGCTTCTTCAGGATTTTTGTATATTCCCTTGCCGCGTCCAATGAGGGAGACGAGAGGTACAGCGCTTGTTTCTGCGTATTCCACGGTAATGCGCACGAATGCCCCCCTTTCCAGGCCTGTGCGCAAATCCACAGGCAATAAATCTACCGGATATTTCGGAAAAACATGTTTATGCGTATCCACTGCCATCATGAGTATCTATGGAACCAATATGTCTACCCACGTTGCTGCATGACGAATAAATTGCTTTTCCGAATAGCTCAACCAGGTTTCTTTGGCATTCTGGATGCATTGCTGATAACCATCACTGTAGGATTCTTCGCTACGGTCAAGGGTCACTGTAACAGTGTTAGTATTTGTTTCAGGCATATTACCTACGTTGATTGAACTGCGCCATGAGCTCGAAGGTTTTTTCCTTGATTTTTTCAAACTGTTTTTGGTCGCGTTTACGAAAGCGCACGGCAGTATCGGTGGCCTTTTTGAGCTTCTTCTCCTCCGAACTGCGTCCACCGCGCACGAACTCGATTTCTCCCATACGCATAGGGTTTGCATCCCTGAAGGCAATCTCGGATATGGCCGCCAGTGGTATCTCCCGCTTGGAGTTGAAGCCGTATTTAAATGTATTCCAGAGTCCGGGACGCTGAATCATCACCCGGTCTACAAGCAGATCGATTTGTCCGTCGAATCCTTTTACGCTCATTACTAATTTTGCCATGGACTTCCCCTCATATCAGAACCTCGCGTATACTTCCTGATTCTGCAAGAATGACAAGCAAAAAATTATTACTTCTGGTAAAATACCCGAAGGCTTCTTTTTAAAGTTCTAGGGCGTGTGGGCATTCACTCCCATGCCTGGCTGCAAATGCGGTTTTCTTCGCATCCCCTGCTCACGTAGGGAAGTGCTATTCTCCCTGTCCGCTTTTGCGCCGCAGTTCGGCAATTTTGGCGGAGACAACGGCTTGCGGATCTTCCACGTCGCCGAAGAGGTCTTTAATAGGAATATCAAAAAGCTTTGCCACTTTACGGGTGACTTCGGCGGGTGGGAAAACGCCGTCGCCGGAGACGATGACTTCTCCGAAACCATCCTCGTAAAATGTTTGCAAGTTAAGCTTGCCTTGTTTTTGAGTTTGTTGAAAGCGTGCATATTGCGATGGGCGCACCGCCACATAACACCAGTAAGAGTTGGAGTTATCTTCTAGCCGGCCATAGGTGAGCATGATCATCCTGGCGACGTCATCGGTGTCAATCGGGGGGGATTCGGTCACGTACGAGAAGCTCCGGGAAAATAGATCAACGTGAGCTTAGCATAGCATTGAGAAGTAACAAAACTATTAATATTTCTTGCTATGCCTTAATTGCCAACAAGATTAGCGTGCCTGACCGGCACCGGGATCAATATTGATGCCAAGCTGCCGGAACTTTTCCGCACGCGCCAATTGAAGCGTCTGGATAGCGCGCACGTCCGCCCGTGCTTCCTCGCGTCCCATATGACTGTTCATGGCGGCGTTTACATAAGCCTCCGCCATTTGGCAGTTATTGTCGCGCAGGAGCGCAAAGCCAAGCCCACCGCCGACCAGTGCCGCACCGA
>CAZRJZ010000009.1:6604-13964 GCA_964600465.1 uncultured Rickettsiales bacterium | reverse complement strand
ATGTGGACAAGGATTCTTTCCATGCCTTCGCTGCTGACCGCTGAAATTAAATGTACCGGTGCGCCGCAGGCGTCTTCCAGGCTGGAGCGTTGCTGCGCGCGCATTTCATCGGTGAGCGCATCCACCTTGCTTAATGCCACGATTTCCGGCTTGGCGGCAAGTACGGGGCTGTATTCTTCCAGTTCATGGCGGATGGTAGAATAGGCTTCCGCTACGTTTTCCTGCGTGCCGTCCACCAGGTGCAGCAACACGCCGCAGCGCTCCACGTGGCCAAGGAATTTGGCGCCAAGTCCCACGCCGCTATGCGCGCCTTCAATCAGGCCGGGGATGTCGGCTAGAACAAACTCTCTGTCATGCACGCGCACTACGCCGAGTTGCGGGTTAAGGGTGGTGAAGGGATAATCGGCAATTTTAGGCCTGGCGCGCGATACGGCCGCGAGGAATGTCGATTTCCCTGCATTGGGAAGACCAAGCAATCCGGCGTCTGAGATGAGTTTTAGCCTCAGCCATATCCACCGCTCCCGCCCTTCCTCTCCGGGAGTGAATTGTCGGGGCGCTTGATTGGTGGACGATTTAAAACACAAGTTACCTAATCCTCCTTTGCCGCCTTTTTCCAGAACAACCCGTTCGCCGGGCTGGGTGAGATCAAACAGCAAGGTTTCTTTGTCTTCATCGAAAATCTGGGTGCCGGGAGGAACTTTGAGCACCATCTCCGGCGCGCTGGCCCCGGTGCGTTGCGAGCCCATCCCGTGTTGCCCTTTTGGGGCTTTAAAATGCTGTTGGTAACGGTAATCAATGAGCGTATTGAGGCCGTTAACGCATTCTACGACAATATCGCCGCCGCGACCGCCGTTGCCTCCATCCGGGCCGCCGTCTGGAATAAATTTTTCACGCCGGAAGCTCACGCAGCCATTGCCACCGTCGCCTGCTTTAATATATACTTTAGCTTCATCGAGGAATTTCATAGTCCAAGGAATATGGGCCAATAAGATAAGAATGCAATGGAAAGCGCGAGGCCGAAGATGTTTACCGTTTGTTAAAAGTTAATGTTTACGGTGACCGTTTGCAACGTAGAACAGGGAGAATGCCTATGACAATGCCTCCACAAGATCACGATCCCCAGAATCCCCATGGCCTTCCATCGTCGTTCGATGAGGTGTTGTGGTTGTCGATGCTGCTAAACGCTATTATAGACGTGCCGTCGGTTGCCAACATAGTAAGCTTAGTGATTCCGAAGCAGCAGGCTTTATTGCAGGTTTCAGTGTTTATTGTCGCTTGCTGGGTAAGCACCTGGATCGGTATGTGGTTAATGAGAAAATCCCGGTCGCAACCCCCCATCGTTCAAATACCGCCTTCGCATAACGAGTAGCGTTACGTTAAAGCAGATTACGCAAGGTCGTGTGCGTTGCCGCGTTGCGCGCTGCGATGACCTGTCCACCTGAGTTTAGATGAAGAGGAGCGCCATTCCAATCGGTGATTTTTCCGCCCACGCTTTCAACCACGGGAACCAGGGCGCAGAAATCATAAGGTTTCAGACCCGCGTCAATCACCACATCGATATAGCCGGACGCGAGCATGGCATAGGCGTAGGCATCGCCGCCTAATACCACTTGTCCGCATGCCTCTCGCACACGGGAAAACGCCAGCGCTTCATCGGGCGTGAAATAATCGGTGGATGTGGTGGCGAGTGCCAGGCCTGAGTTGCTGGCAGGGAAAAGATATGCTTCATCCATCTCAGGGAGGGAAGGGGGCGATCCACAGGCAGCTTCCCATGTTTCTTCCATAATCGGCTGGTGGATGAGTCCTAGAATGGGAACGCCGTGGTGACAAAGCGCAATCAGCGTGGTAAATGTGGGGTAGCCGGCGATAAACGCGCGTGTGCCGTCGATAGGATCGAGCACCCATTGGTATTCGGCGTGCGGTAAATGACGCGCGCCTTCTTCACCGAAAATACCATGCTCGGGGTAATGCTGCATAATCAGTAACCGCATGGCGGATTCGGCTTCGCGGTCGGCGATAGTGACAGGGCTGTCATCGGCTTTTTGTTCCACGGTAAGCGGCGCGCGGAAATAGCGATGAATCACTGCGCCGGCAGCGCTTGCCAGCTGCCGTGCAAATGGTACATAGTAAGACGCATCAATCATCTTCAACCCCATATCCGGCTATGTCCAAATCTACAAGTCAATTCATCTGCCAGGCCTGCGGCAATGTCACCAATAGGTGGTCGGGTAAATGCGACGCGTGCGGTGAATGGAATAGTATTTCCGAAGAAGCCTCCACCGCGACGCCCAAGGGCCTGAAAGCTGGCAAAGGCCGCGCCATCGCCTGGGAATCTTTGGAAGCGGAGGCCGCGGAGGCGCCCCGCATCGCTACCGGGATTGCCGAGCTGGACCGGGTATTGGGCGGCGGCCTGGTGGAAGGTTCCGCCATATTGATCGGCGGCGATCCGGGAATCGGAAAATCCACGCTGCTGTTGCAGGCGGTGGTGGCGTTGGCGCGAAAAGGAGCGGCCTGTGCTTATATTTCCGGAGAAGAATCGGTGGCGCAGGTGGCGCTGCGCGCCAGGCGGCTTGGCCAGCATCACGGCGGCGTGCAGATTGCGTCGGCTACTTCGGTGCGCGATATTTTAAATACGCTGGACAGCCCACAACATCCTGCACTGGTGGTGATTGATTCCGTGCAAACCATGTACATCGACAATATCGAAGCGGCGCCCGGCACCGTAAGCCAGGTACGCGCCTCTTCCAACGAGCTGATACGTCTGGCAAAGAAGCGGGGAATTACGCTCTTTTTAGTGGGGCATGTCACCAAAGATGGGCAGATTGCGGGGCCGCGCGTGCTGGAGCATATGGTGGACACGGTGCTCTATTTCGAAGGCGAGCGCGGTCATCCATTCCGCATTTTGCGTACCGTGAAAAACCGTTTCGGCGGTACGGATGAAATTGGCGTGTTCGCCATGGGGGATGAGGGGTTACAGGAAGTCCCCAATCCTTCGGCGCTGTTTTTATCCGGGCGAAAGGAGCAAGTGAGCGGGTCGGCGGTATTTGCAGGGATTGAGGGCTCAAGGCCGGTGCTGGTGGAAATTCAGGCGCTCGTGGCTCCCACCTATATGACCAGTCCGCGCCGCGCCGTGGTGGGATGGGATTCCGGCCGGCTTGCCATGATTCTGGCGGTACTGGAGACGCGTCTTGGGTTGCGGTTTGCCGATAAGGAGGTGTATTTGAATGTGGCGGGAGGCCTCCGGGTGACGGAGCCGGCGGCGGATCTGGCGGTGGCGGCGGCGCTGATCTCGGCGTTGCATGACGCGCCTATCCCTATGCGGGCCGTGCTTTTTGGAGAAGTTGGCCTGTCTGGCGAAGTACGGCAAGTGACGCGGACGGATGCGCGTTTGAAGGAAGCCGAAAAACTGGGTTTTCTGGAAGCCTGGTGCGCTACGCCTGCTTCTTTGAAAAGCGAGGCTCTGCCCGTGCAGCGATTGGAAACCGTGCAGGAGCTGGCGGAGAAATTAGGCGCAGCCATGCCAGGCGGCTGACCTCTTGCCGCGCGTTGTGCGGGGGGTAACAGCGAACGTTATGGCCCTGATCCCATGGAAAATTATTTTTCTAATTGCGATTTTTCTGCCATAGAGGCACTATGAGAAAAAATCTTCTTATGCCAAATGTTTATTAACCATTTGCCGTCACGTGCTTTATAAATGTTTTTTAACGATCTTTTTCTAAACCCTTACGTTCAAGCCCCGCCTTATGCTCCATGCCCAGTTTAGTTATTTTGATATGATCGTGTTTGGGATCATGCTGCTGTCCTGCCTTTTTGCCTTTTTCCGGGGCTTTGTGAAGGAAGTTTTGTCGCTTGGCGCCTGGCTGGGCGCGGGTGTGGTAACGGTGTACTATTTCCAGGACGTAGCGAAATGGATGGAGCCGCATTTCAAAGGCAAGCAAATGGTGGCAGGCGGCATTGCCGCTTTAGGGCTTTATATTTCCTGCTTAGTGGCGTTTTCTTTGCTTAATTCGCTAATTATGCGCTTTATCAAAGAAGGGAGCGATGTGGGGATTTTGGATAATTCCCTGGGGCTTTTTTTTGGCGCTTTCCGGGGAGCGGTGTTGGTTTCCTTAGGATATTTAATAATGAGCATGGTGGTGCCCAGCGATAACGAACATGCGCCGGAGTGGCTTAAACATGCGGCCACAAAGCCCTATGCGGAGCATGGAGCCGTGTTGCTGGCGCGCATTGCGCCGGATTATCTGCAAGATCACAGTTCGCTTAAAAAACGGATTGATACCCATGAGGAGCGCTACCCGGACATCCGTGATATCAGGGAGGCTGATTTTGCTCCCGCCGCAGGCGGAGGAAAGTCTTTAACGAAGGAAGATCTGGAGACAGAGCAAAGCGTTTCTCCGGCAGAGTTGGAACGTCTTATCAAGACCATGAAAAAGAAAGAGCAGGCCAATTGAAACCGTTTAAACATAAGCTTGCTTCAGAGGCGTTTGAATTTAGGCATTTTTCCGCCACCGATGAGGATAAGCCCAAAGACGAATGTGGCGTATTTGGCGTGATCGGCCATCCGGATGCTGCGGCGCATGTGGCGCTTGGCTTGCACGCACTTCAGCATCGTGGGCAGGAAGCCGCCGGAATTGTCTCCTATGACGGAGTGCAGTGTTATGCGCATCGCGCACTGGGGCTGGTGGGCGATAATTTTAATTCCGAAAGCATTGTGGGGAAGCTCAAAGGCCATCTTGCGATCGGTCATGTGCGGTATTCCACCACCGGCGATACGCTTTTGCGCAACGTACAGCCTCTTTTTGCGGATTTCAGCTTCGGCTCGTTGGCTATTGCGCATAACGGCAACCTGACGAATGCTTTGTGGCTGCGCAAAACATTAATCGAGCGTGGCTGCTTATTTCAGTCCACCTCTGATACAGAAACCATTATCCATTTAATCGCCATCAGCCGTGAGAAAACGGTGGAAGAGCGGCTCATCGACGCGCTCAAGCAAGTGGAGGGCGCCTATTCCCTGGTGGTTCTTTCTGGAGATAAACTCATTGGCGTGCGGGATCCTTTGGGTGTTCGGCCACTGGTGCTGGGAAAATTGGGAGAGGCGTATATTCTTGCGTCTGAGACTTGCGCGCTCGATATTCTGGGCGCGCATTTCGTGCGCGATATTGATGCAGGCGAAATGGTGATGATTGATGGTAAAAATGTTGCCAGCCTCAAGCCATTTGCGGAAGCGAAGAAGCGTTTTTGTATCTTTGAGTACGTTTATTTTGCGCGCCCCGATTCTATTACCGAAGGCCGTAATGTTTATGAAACGCGCACGCGCATTGGCATGGAATTGGCGTTTGAAGCGCCTGTGGAAGCCGACGTGGTGGTGCCCGTGCCGGATTCCGGAATTCCCAGCGCCATTGGTTACGCCAAAGCCTCTTCCATTCCGTTTGAGCTTGGGATTATTCGTAACCATTACGTTGGGCGCACATTCATTGAGCCCAGCGACCAGGTGCGTCATTTAGGCGTAAAGCTCAAACATAACGCCAATTGATCATCGAGTTTACCGGCACTTTCTTCAGCCAATCGAGCCGTGATTGAAGGAAAACGGGTGATATTAGTGGATGACAGTATTGTGCGCGGTACCACTTCACGCAAAATTGTTAACATGGTGCGCGAAGCGGGGGCGGCGGAGGTGCATATGCGAATTGCTTCGCCGCCGACCACGCATTCGTGCTTTTACGGCGTGGATACACCTACGCGTGACCAGTTGCTCGCTTCCCGGCACGATGTGCAGTCTATGGCGGAGTTGATAGGGGTAGATAGCCTGGCGTTTTTATCAATCGACGGTCTGTACCGCGCCGTAGGGGAGAAAAAGCGCGATCCCGTTTCGCCTAATTTTTGCGATGCGTGTTTCACCGGGGACTACCCTATTGCCCTTGCGGATTTCACGGCGATGAACGAGAAGCAAAAAAGTAAGAAAATAAGCGGAATTGCAGAGGTGTAATACCATTTCTCGATCAATACATCGAGAAATGGTATTCAAAACCGTCGCCGAAAGCGGCGGTTTTGCGCGGCGCAGCCAGCGTAATGCAATCAATATATTGATTGCGAATTAGTATAAGTGCGATAGGTATAGATTATCCTATGTGTCTCAATTTCTTCCGTTGCTTGCAGCGGATGAAGTTGCTACATAGGCGGTATATCGTAACCCTTAATTTGCCGCATTGTTTCCTATGGAATTCTTGCAAACACTGATGCCGCTGCTCATCATTATCGGGAAAATCCTGCTTGTCTGCGTGCCGCTTCTGATATCCGTGGCCATGCTTACATTGATGGAGCGCAAAGTGATTGGGGCCATGCAATTGCGCAAAGGTCCGAATGTGGTGGGTTTCTGGGGACTGATGCAGCCTTTTGCCGACGGCTTGAAGCTGTTTCTTAAAGAAACGATTATTCCCTCGCGCTCCAACCGCTGGATATTTCTGCTCGCGCCTATGGTGACGTTTAGTCTGGCATTGCTTGGCTGGGCGGTGATTCCTTTGGGGCCGGATTTTGTGATCGCGGATATCAACGTGGGGATCTTGTATTTATTTGCGGTGTCATCGCTTAGCGTTTACGGCATTATCATGGCCGGTTGGGCGAGTAACTCCAAGTATGCCTTCTTAGGGGCCATTCGCTCCAGCGCGCAAATGGTGAGCTATGAGGTTTCAATGGGATTTGTGATCGTAACGGTGCTGCTGTGCACCGGCTCGTTGCGTCTGCACGATATTGTCATGGCGCAGGCGGGAGGGATGGCGCATTGGTATGCGCTTCCGTTATTTCCCATGTTCGTGGTGTTTTTTATATCGGCGCTTGCAGAAACCAATCGCCACCCGTTCGACCTTCCCGAAGCGGAAGCCGAGCTTGTGGCGGGATATAACGTGGAATATTCTTCCATGAGCTTTGCGCTTTTCTTCCTCGGTGAATACGCCAATATGATTTTGATGAGCGGTATGACCACGATTTTATTCCTCGGCGGATGGTTTTCTCCGGTCAATACGCCCATGATGAATGCGGTGCCGGGAGTCATATGGTTTATGTTGAAGGTATTGCTTTGCCTCTTTGTCTTCATCTGGGCGCGCGCCACCTTGCCACGCTACCGTTACGACCAGCTCATGCGTCTGGGGTGGAAAGTATTCCTGCCCTTTTCATTGGCATTTGTAATGGCGACTGCGGCGTGGCTGGTGTATCATGAGTCCTGAAATGCTTAGGGATTCGCTTGCCTATTTTGTGGATTTGCCTACATTAGCGGTTACTTTTTTATAGAGATTCAATGACGTCGCACTCTGATCACAAAACTCTCGCGCCTAGTTTTGAGCACTCCATGAAAGAGCTTGAGCTG
>CAZRJZ010000009.1:0-6594 GCA_964600465.1 uncultured Rickettsiales bacterium | reverse complement strand
GATTGTGCGGCGCTTGGAAACAGGAAATGCTGATTTGGAAACGGCTATTGCCGATTATGAAAAGGGCAATCAGCTACGCCAGTATTGCGAAAAGAAACTTGCAGATGCGAGGTTGAAAGTGGAATCCATGATCCGCCAGAATGATGGAACCATGGGCACACAGGTTTTCGATACCGATAAAGAACCTTAAAAACTTATAAAAGAAGTGACTTATGGGATATAAGCTGCCGGAAAATTTACAGGAAGCCATTGAAAAAGTGGCAAAAGACCTGGAAGCGAAAATGGATGTGCTACTGAGCGATGCGCGCAGCGCGGAAGGCGCGGGAACCGTGGTTGCGCTTCAGGGTTCGCTCTCGCGGATCACCAGCAGTAAGGACGACAAAAAACGGGAGGAGGCTGATACCGTTTTGCAGGCCATGCGCTATTCCGTGCTCTCCGGAGGCAAACGGTTGCGCCCGTTTCTTACCGTTTGTTCTGCCGGCTTGTTTGGGGTTTCGCACGAGGCTTCGCTTTTAACTGCGGCGGCAATTGAGTTCATTCATACCTATTCGTTAGTGCATGATGATCTGCCGGCCATGGACGATGATGCCTTAAGACGTGGCAAGCCAAGCTGCCATATGATTTTTGGTGAGGCGGCCGCTATTTTGGCGGGCGATGGTCTTTTAACCTACGCGTTCTACCTCCTTTCCGACCCCCGCGTGCACGCGGATGCGGTGGTTCGCTGCGAACTAATCAGGGCGCTGGCGTTCGCCTCCGGCTATACGGGCATGGTTGGCGGCCAAATGATGGATATGGAGGCTGAAAACAAAACCCTCTCTGCGGAGGAAATTATTCGCCTGCAGCGCTTAAAAACCGGTGAGCTTTTTGCCGTTTCTTGCGAAGCGGGGGCTATCTTAGGTAAAGCGCCGGGCATGATGCGCACGGTTTTGCGCGCCTACGCGCATGATATGGGGCTGGCTTTTCAGATTACCGACGATCTATTGGATGCTGAAGGCACGCGCACTCGCGTAGGCAAGGCGGTGAATAAAGACCGCGTTGCCGGTAAGGCAACCCTGATTGGCGCACTTGGAATTGAACGTGCGCGTGAGCATGCGCAGTTTTTAGCAAAACAAGCTATCTCTCACTTGGATGTGTTCGATAAAAAAGCGGACTGCTTGCGCCAGCTTGCGCAATACGTAGTTTCGCGCACTTATTAGTCCTCTCTTTCAGGAGGCAACAACGTGGATCTAAAGGAAGAGCAGCAGTTAGGAGAGGCTGTTTATTCGCACTGGTATTACATTAGCAAGGGTAAAGCCATGCAGCAGTATCTGGGCGCCATTAGAGCGCCGGAGGTACTGGATGTGGGAGCGGGATCCGGAATTTTTTCCCGTCAGTTGCTGGATGGCGATTTTTGTAAAAGCGCCGTTTGCGTGGATCCTTACTATGATGTTGAGACTGAGGAATTGCACAATGGGAAACCGATTGCGTTCCGGAAACGAGTCTGTGCTCCCGCTCAAAAACTCGTACTGATGATGGACGTGCTGGAACATGTAGAAGACGATGCAGGATTGCTCAGGCAATATACTGCCGTCCTCCCTGACGATGCGTTTGTTTTAATAACCGTTCCCGCTTTTCCCTTTCTTTGGTCTGGGCACGACGTATTTTTAGAGCATCACCGGCGCTATACCGCAAATGCGCTTAGCGCCACCATTGATGCCGCGGGCCTGGAAACGGTGAAAATGCATTATTTCTTTGCGGGTCTTTTTCCTCTGGCGGCAGTTTTAAGGGTTGCAAAAAATGCCTTGCGCAAACGCGGACAGGGTGAAGTCCGCAGCGAATTAAAAGTTGCGCCTGCGTGGCTGAATAACATCCTGATTCTGATACATGCAGTGGAGCGGCGTACGATTTTCCGGATTAATCGCTGCGCAGGTTTAACTTTATTTTGCTTATGCCGAAAGAAAACGCCGGCTTAAATGAGCAGAGCAGCGCTTTAAGCACGACGTTTTACCGCAAAGGGAGAAAATGCCTGCATGGTCGGCATAATCTCAACGCGATTGATATTGACATGGTTAGGCTGCGTGATGCACCAGGCAATGGTGTGGGCAATGTCTTCGCCGGTAAGTGGCTGCATGCCAGCGTAGACCGCATCGGCTTTTTGGCGGTCTCCGTGAAAGCGGGTAAGTGAAAATTCGGTGTCGGCCATGCCTGGCTCTATATTGGTGACGCGGATATTTTTCCCCAGCAGATCGGCGCGGAGCGTGAGCGAGAACTGCTTGACAAACGCTTTTGTCCCCGCATAAACGTTCCCGCCCGGATAGGGGTAACTTCCTGCAATAGATCCAATATTAACAATATGTCCGTTATCACGGGCGATCATCTGCGGGAGCACGGCGTGGGTGCAATGCAGCAGGCCTTTGATATTCGTGTCTACCATTTGGTGAATATCTTCAATCGGCATACGCTCCAGTGAATCCAGCCCGAGCGCCAGCCCTGCATTATTGACTAATACGCTAATCGCTGAAAAAGCCGGCGGGAGGTCTGAAAATGCTTGCGCAACGGCGGATTCGTCCCGCACGTCGAGCGCAAGCGTGTGCAGCCGTTCGGATCCCATATCTAACCGCAGACCTTCCAGCAATTCCAGCCGCCTCCCCGTTGCAATCACATGCGCGCCAGATTGAATGAACTGTTCGGCGCAGGATTTTCCGAAACCGGATGTTGCGCCCGTAATCATGATCGTTTTTCCGCTCAGCACATCGCCCTCTCTTTCTTTACCGTGTATTTTAAAGCCCCACGTGCGCGGTGCCAGTGGCGGCGTGCTTTAGAAAAACGCAGTACCACCAAGCATGTCAGCCATTTTATACTATAGAGTCCTATGAGCCGTAGGCGCAACGCACTTGCATGCTTATGGCCATAATATTTCTGCTCCATGTAAAGGCGAGACCATGTTAAATGGAATTGTTTGAGTGCTTCTATCGTTGCGCCGTAAGGCGTGGATTTTCCGTGCAGATGCACGGCCTTCGCATCATATACGAGCAGCGCGCTATATCCTGCATTTCTTACGCGCAGGCACATATCGTCGTCTTCATAAAAGAGAAAGATGCGTTCATCAAAAAATCCTACCTGCCGCCAGGCATCCATCCGGACCAGCCATACCGCGCCGGAGAGGAACTCGGCGCAGATATCGCCTTCTATTGCATAGCCAAAGCCCTCGCTGCGTTCGCGCCGGAAGAGATTGCGTTTATAGCTGCACCATATTTCTCCATTTTGCCAGAGGAGTTGCGGCGCAAGGATGGCGGCATCGGGCGTTGCTTCGGCGCTTAAGAGCAATGCATCCAGGGCGCCTTCTTGCAGCATGGCGTCCGGGTTAAGCAGGAGCGCGAATCCTGTGGATACGCGCCGTAAAGCCAGATTATTGGCGCGCCCGAATCCTGAATTCTCGCTGTTCTGAAGAACAAGGATTGCCGGGTAAGAATCCTTTATTTCCTGAACCGTTGCGTCGGTGCTGGCATTATCGACCACCATAATGGTTTCTACCGCCGGATGATAAACAACCGAGGCAATCGCCTGCCTTACTACCGCCGCGCTATTATAGGTGACGATAATCACCGAAACGCGGCTCATGAATCCGGCCCGGCGTTCTGCTTAAAAAGCGCCTCTATTTTGGCGCGCAATTCTTCCTCCACGCGCCTGCGTTCTTCAAGATATTCGCCGATACATTCAATTTGCTCAGAAAGCGCCAATACTTCCTGAGGGCCTATATAGCTAGGCGGCACAAACGGTTTTCCACGCGCCATAGCGGCAGCGCTTTCGGTAAGGCTGACGACCGGTTTAATGATCCGGACCCGCACGACCCATAAAAAAAGCAGCAGAAAGCATGCCAGCGCCAAGATTTGTATCAAGCGCGGCCAAAGTTGCGCCTGGACCTGACGGTCGCTGTAATTAGCGTTGTACCCTACTAATATAACGTAAGGATAGCGTGCGGATATTTGATAGAAAGAATAATCTCTTCCGCCAATAATGAGCTGTGCGCTGGAAATCATGCCTTTGGGTTTCTCGTTGACGTCCAGGTGATGCAGCGTATCGGAAGGAAAATGCTCTTCCATGAATTCCGGATTCTCCGCCATTACGGTAAGCGGCTCGAAATTGCGGCTGGTGATGGCAAAACCAATCCCCTCACGGCGTATAAGATAGCCAATCTGTTCGGCAAGCGCGTTAATGTCGATGCTGGCGATAAGCGTGCCTAAATATTTTCCGGTGCTATCGGTAATTCCCATGCCTATGGGGATGACCCACCGGTTAGACACCCTACCGTGGACAGGATCGCCAATTTGCGCCTGCCAGGGAAATGTCTGCGATTTCTGGATATACGTCCGGTCAGATACGTTTACCGGCTCGTCCAGCACGCCTTTGTTGCTGCTGACGGTTACTTGCTGCATGGTATTGGTCCATGACCACACTTCATACATGGGTTTGCGTGCGTCAAAGGCCTTTAAAAGGCGGGCAATGCCCTGCAGATCCTGCTTGCCCATGTAGGTAATTTGCTGGCCCATGGCATGTAGCAGATAGCCTGCAGTATCGATTTCCCGCTCCAGCGTGCTATCAACCCGAACGGCTTCTTTTTCCACTTCTTTCTTTATGCGCTCGGAATGGGCGGAATAGGTGGTCCACGTCACCCAGGCTGAAAGTAACAGAAGCAGCGCGATAATAGCCCCTGCCAGCAGCGCGAAATCGCGTGACAGCGAAGGCTTTGCCCAGGAGTGTTTCGTGCGGGAGGGGGGGGTCATAGTGATAAATGCACAGACACGTTCACCTCCCGGTTCTGACATAATTCTTTAAGATATTCAAGGAGCTTGGTAATGAATTTTTCCGTTAAGTATTGAGAAAAGCGCTTGTGTTTTTAAACGTTATGGCGTATGAAACCACTCCCTTACAGCACAGGCGAGGCTGAGCTTTAAGGATATTTCACACGCAGCGCTTTAAGGCAAGTTTTTGTTTTTATAACATATTCTTCGCCTTCCGGTGCCGGGGGAGTTCCCCGTGTCACGTGCGTTTGCGGAGGATTAACCGGAAAAACAAGAAGGAATTTTTATTATGTCGGCGTTACCTGAGTTTACCATGCGCGAGCTTATTGAAGCTGGTGTGCATTTCGGCCATAAAACAAAACGTTGGAATCCCCGTATGGCTCCGTACATTTATGGCGTGCGTAATGATATTCACATTATAGATCTTGGGAAAACTGCGCCCATGCTGCATCGCGCCCTGCATGCCGTAAAGGACGTGATGGCGCGCAATGGCCGCTTGTTGTTTGTAGGCACCAAGCGTCAGGCACAGGAGCCGGTGGCGGAAGCAGCAAAGCGTTGTGGCCAATATTATATTAATCAGCGCTGGTTAGGCGGCCTGCTTACTAACTGGAACACCATCCAGGTTTCAATTAAAACATTGAAGCGCCTGGAGGATCAGCTCTCGCAGCCCAATATCGGTTTTACCAAGAAAGAGGTGCTCACGTTAACGCGTCAGCGCGATAAGCTGGAAAGCTCCTTAGGTGGTATCAAAGACATTGGCGGTCTGCCGGACATGCTCTTTATCATTGATACCAACAAGGAAGACCTGGCCATTATGGAAGCCAAAAAACTCGGTATACCGATCGTGGCGATCATTGATAGCAACGCGTCCATAGACGGTATCAGCTATCCCATTCCAGGAAATGATGATTCCACGCGCGCGCTGAAGCTTTACTGCCAGCTGGTTGCGGACGCGGCGCTTGCCGGCTTGCAGGCAAGCATGATTTCTTCCGGAAGAGACTTAGGCGCTTCCGAGCAGGTGGAAGACATGTTGGCAAGCGAAGGCATGGATGTGTCCACATCTGCCGATGCGGCGGAATCGGACGCCGGTGCAAAACGTGGTCGTGGCGCTAATAGCAAGAAGGGCGGCGCTGCAGCCCCACGTAAATCCCCTGTGGTTACGGTTAAAAAAACGCCTCCAGGCGGAAAGCGTAAAGCGGAAGGCGAAGAGTAGATTGTTACGATAAATAGATGGCTGGACGACTTGAATTTTCTCGTTATCCCGCCATCTGGTAATCCAGTCATTCCATTTTTTATATAGCTCCGAAGGACACATTAATTATGACCGACATCTCTCCTGCTCATATCAAGCAACTCCGTGAATCCACAGGCGCCGGCATGATGGACTGTAAAAAAGCGCTCACGGAAAGCGGCGGAAACATGGAAGAAGCGGTGGACTGGCTGCGCAAAAAAGGCTTGGCGGCGGCTGCTAAAAAATCTGGCCGCATTGCGGCCGAAGGGTTGGTTGCCGTTGCGGTGGAAGGCATTAAAGGCGCGCTGATTGAGCTTAATTCTGAAACCGATTTTGTGGCGCGTAATGATCAGTTTCAGGCGCTTGCGCGTAGTGTTGCGGAGTTGGCCGTGCGCAATGACCTTAACACGATTGATGAGCTGAAAAACCATGCGTTTGGCACAGGCCGTAATGTGGCCGATGAAATTGCCAATGCCATCGGTACCATTGGTGAAAACATTAACTTGCGCCGTGTAGAAATGCTTGGCGTTAGCCAGGGTGTGGTGGCGAGCTATATTCATAATATGGTGGCACCTGGTATGG
>CAZRJZ010000008.1:0-13983 GCA_964600465.1 uncultured Rickettsiales bacterium | reverse complement strand
TGTTTATTAACTTAAAAGAACCCTTGCCAATAATCCAAACGATGATTGGCCTGTGCGTACGCAACCATTCCCTACCGCTCCTGCACCTAAGGAGAAACGCGGAATCAAGAGATGATTAAAATTAATAATCTTTTAGCCCTCCCCCTGCTGTCAGCGACGATTGAATGGATGCACTTAAGATTTATCTTCTCTTCCAGAAATTACCAGAATAATCGCGTAAAAATATTTTATTTTATCGGCTGTTGGTTTTTTACCTCGGCATTTACCGTGCCGTGCATCTATTTCTGCACTGATCAGACGGTGATACAAGGAAATTATGTTAAGGCACGCGACGAATGCCGGACTTTTGCAGAAAAAGAATCCGGCATTCAACAAAAATCAGATAATAGCCAGCAAACGCAAACCCGCCTGGTAACGCTTTTTAGCAACTGCATGAGCACTAAAGGCTGGACGGTTCCGGGGCCAAGCGGTGAAGCAAAAGCCAAAGATGCCGCCGCTCCTCCTCCCGCAACGGCTGCAGCAGCTGCACCATCGCGTGCGGCTGAGTGCGCTTATGCACGTGAATATGAATCCAGCTCCGCCGGCGCCTCCCGGCAGGCTCGCATTTGCGATGAAGAATGCATCGCCGGATTAGCGCAAACCTCTTTCCCTCCGCCTGTCACCTGTCCGCCCGAAGGCAGCGCGCGCATGAATCGCCTGAAAAAAGACCCCCGGATTGCCGGCCATGCGCCACCTATACAGCCGGTCAAAACAAAGGATAAAAAACCCAAACCCGTGAAAGAAAAACGACCGCCCCGCTATACGCCGCCGAAAGAAGGCACGCCAGAATGGGTACTGGAACACGGGCTGCACGGCAGGTAGGGATTATTCAAGAGGCGTGGACGCCTTATTTTTATTGCTTTTCCAACCGCTCGGGATCCATCCCATGCGCCAGAACATCACCAGCATGCCAAACGCCACCGAGAGCATCAGGCACACGGCGAAAAAATACCCGTAATGCCAGTTGAGTTCCGGCATGTTATGAAAATTCATGCCATAAATCCCGGCAATTAAATTAAGCGGAATGAACACCGCCGAAACCATGGTGAGCACCTTCACAATCTCATTTGTTTTATGGCCTTCATAGGCCAAAAACGTATTGAGCAGGCCGCTTGCCGTATCGCGGTAGAACTGCGAAAGCTCGTTGGCTTGAACGCTATGATCGTAGCAGTCACGCAGAAAACCGCGCGTGCTCTTGGTCATGAGCGGAGAGTCTTCCCGCATTAACATGCCGATAATATCGCTCATCGGGTAAATAGTGCGGTGCAATAGCAACAAGTCGCTCTTAGCATGATGGATCTGCTGAATGGTATCCTGGTCAGGCAAAGACTCGCTGCGCGCTCCGGAAGCGAATATCTGCTCTTCAATCGTACTTAGCGTTACATTGAGCCGGTCAAGCACAGGAAAATAACGGTCGATCACCTCATCGAGCAAGGCGTAGTAAAGATAATCTGCGCCACAATAGCGGATTTTTCCCGTGCCGCGCCGCACGCGGTCACGCACCTGCTCAAAACTGTGGCTTGGCTTTTCCTGGAAAACAATCACCACATTCTTTTTTAAAAACAAGCTGATCTGCTCGCTTTCAAACTGGTTGGCGAGTAGTCCGCCTTTTACGATGGTAAAAATATAATTCTCATAAAACTCCACCTTGGGGCGGTGGTTAATATCGAGCACGTCCTCCAAAGAGAGCCTATCTATGCCGAAAATTACGCCAAGCTTCTCGATAAGCTCTACATTGGCAAGACCCGCCACATTAATCCACACCACCGGCCAGGACGACAAAAATGGAGATATTTCATTAATATCTTCAACAGATTGCTCAACGAATCCTTCCACGCCATATGCCATTAAGGTAACTTGCGTAGGCAAATGCAGCGGATTTTGTTGCAAAATTCCAGGCGCAGAACCGGGATTAGGCTTCATAAAGCCCGGAGAAAGGGTGCGCCTGCGCTGAAGATACTTGCTTTTCCGTACCATGGACAGTTTCCTGCTTTAAGGACAAGTCTGGATTTTCTATAATGGAGGTGTTACGCTTAATTTTGCATTAATCAAGCGCTGATTACCTATGGTTACTCCTCGAATTACCTGTGCGCGCCGCTTAAGCTTTGATGCGGCGCACCGCGTGCTGAATCACGAAGGGAAATGCCGGTATCTGCACGGCCATCGTTATGAGGCAGAGGCCTCTTTTGTAGCCGAAACCCTTGATGACATAGGAAGAGTGATCGATTTTGGGGTAATTAAGGAGAAGCTTGGCGCCTGGATCAACGCCCATTGGGATCATACCACTATCCTGTGGGACCGGGACAAACCCCTCGGAGAAGCCATTTCCGCCATCACAGAGCAGAAAATCTATTATCTGCCTTATAATCCAACGGCAGAAAATATTGCACGCTATTTACTGGAAACGATATGCCCTGACCTGTTTAAGGAAGAAGGAATCCGATGCATCAGCATGGCAGTGCATGAAACCCCGAGCTGCACAGCGTGGGCACAGCTCTAGATCGTGAGGAGGCCTAATAATGCCGTGAATCTTCGCGGAGAGCCTTACGTTCCTGGCATGGACGACGATGGCGCGAAGCCCTCCAATGTCCGCCGATTGCCGGATGCGCATAATGGCGTCTTTAAGCAGCGTCTCGCCGAAGCCTTCACCTTGCTCCGCGAGATTCACCGCAAGCCGCGCCAGCACCATCGTCGGCACGGGATAATTGCAGGGGCATCACGACGGCAAAGCAATTTATCGATACGCCTGCAACCATTGGAGAGACTGGTTTCCTGGGCTTCCCACCTATCAAAACTTCCGCCGCCAGTGCGCCAATCTACGTTGGCTGAAACAGGCCATCATCGGACATCTTCGGCCATCGGGCGATATCTCTGTGATCGACGGAACGCCCCTTCCGCTCATCCTTTCCGAAGATGCAAAGAAAAAAAGAGTGCGCCGTGCCGTTAGGGTCTATTCGCTCGCTGCCTCAATGTCGCAACTGCCTGATTCCGAGCAGTTGTTGCATACGAACTCGCGCAGTCTTTCGATATGATTAACGGTCATAACATGGCCAGAAACCGAAATTCCAAGCGATTTTAGCTGTTGCTGACTCCTCGAGAGGGTCTCAGGCTTCATACCCAGATACGCAGCCAGGATATGCTTCTCCACAGGGATCGTCAGTGTTTTCGCCCCCCCTACCTGCGTGTGGCACAACCGCAGTAAAAAACAGCCCAACCGTTGCGCCGCCGACATTGTCGTCATGTGCTCTAATTTAAGTTGCGCCTGGGACGTGCGCTCATTAAGCAGCGCCATCACCCGTGCTGAAAGGACGGGTTCTTTAGCCACCGCACTACGAATAATTGCGGCCGGAATCGCTGCTAATTCCGCCCCGTTTCCTATTACCTCCGCCGTATAAGGATAGTTCGCATGCGGAAACAGGGCCGCCTCACCAAACAGATCATCTTCCGTGCATAGGCCGACAATACTCTCTTTTCCATTCGGCGTCTGGCGCGTCAGTTTTACCCAGCCCGAAAGCACCAGCCATAGGCTACCCGCAGCATCGCCGTGCGAGATGATCCGATCGTCGTTTTCATATCTTTTCTTTCGCAGCGTACCGGCAACTTCCGTCCACAACTCAGGACTTGCCTTAAAGAGCGGATGCGAAACCGGGTGATGAGAGGGAGGAGTCTTCAGCTTCACCATGCGCGCACTATAGAATGCGCGTAACAATTGGCAATATGTTATCAAACTTAATGTCATGTGTTGAATCAGGCGCGCCGCAGGCGGCGTACTCACGATTGACTCTTACTCAATCCATGATGAAATGGTATTGGCTATATATAACCAGCAAAACCGATAAACAAATGGGATCCTATGACCGCAACGCATGCGTCTCCTTCCGTCAACGCCCCGGAGATTTGGCAACATTGTTTTCCCTGGCCCGAGTGGGAGGCAAATAAATATGACCGTGGTCATGCGATTGTTCTTGGCGGACCATCGCACAGCGCCGGCGCGGCAAAATTGGCCGCCTATGCCGCGTTACGTATCGGATCAGGACTGGTATCGGTGGCGTGCGATGCGGAAAGCCTGCCCATATACGCCGCATCCTTCCGGGCCGTGATGACAAAATTAGTCGAGACATCTGCTGATTTCTCTAGCCTAATCAACGATATCAAAGCCAACGCCATTCTTATTGGACCGGGTGCCGGCGTTACAGAGGCCACAAAAGCGGCCGTTATGGAAGCGCTGATCTCCCGTAAGGCGCTGGTATTGGACGCAGACGCGCTGACCGCATTTTCCAAAACACCGGAACGGCTATTCGAGCGTACCCATGCCTCCTGCATACTCACTCCCCATGAAGGCGAATTTACGCGATTGTTTGGTAGCCACGTCAATCCCGACGAAGCAAGACTCGAACGCGCATTGCACGCCGCCCGTGTCAGCGGCAGTGTGGTGATTCTTAAAGGAGCCGAAACAATCATCGCCGCACCCAACGGAAAAGCGGTCATCAACCTAAACGCTCCGGCCTTTCTGGCCACCGCCGGGTCGGGCGATGTGCTGGCCGGCATCTGTACAGGACTTCTCGCACAGGGCATGCCAAGCTTTGATTCCGCATGCGCCGCCGTGTGGCTGCACGGCGAAGCGGCACAGCATTTCGGCCCCGGACTTATTGCCGAAGACATCGCAGACCGGCTGCCTCCTATTCTCCAAAAGCTGCATGAGGCACAGCTCTGATCCCGCATAAGTCAGTTAACTATATAACAAATGATATCACCCGCTTATAATGCTTGACCAACGACATAAGAAGTAAACACTAACATATTGTCTTTTAAATGATATTATCACTAAGAATCCACCAGACTGATGGCAATGCCCGCACCGGCGAGCTGCACACCGCCCATGGCGTAATCCGCACCCCCGCCTTTATGCCAGTGGGCACCGCGGCAACGGTTAAAGGCATGCATCCGGAAGCGGTGGCAGAAACGGGGGCGGATATTCTGCTCTCCAACACCTATCACCTTATGTTGCGACCCGGCGCGGAACGCATTGCACGCTTGGGTGGCTTGCACCGCTTCATGAACTGGAACAAGCCCATCCTTACCGATTCTGGAGGATTTCAGGTCATGAGCTTGAGTAAACTGCGTCAAATCAATGAAGAAGGGGTAACGTTTCAATCCCACCTGGACGGATCAGCGCATCAATTGTCGCCGGAGTGGGCTATTGAAATACAATACCTGCTTGGCAGCACGATCAGCATGGTGCTGGATGAGTGCACGCCCTATCCGGCGACGCATAGCCAAGCGGCCGATTCCATGCGGCTTTCCATGCGCTGGGCCAGGCGCTGCAAGGAGGCGTTTAAACCACGCGAAGGCTATGCATTGTTTGGCATTGCTCAAGGCGGCGTGTATGCGGATTTAAGAGAAGAGTCCTGCAAACGGCTGCTGGAGATAGGCTTTGACGGTTATGCGATCGGTGGGCTGGCGGTCGGCGAAGGCCAGCAGGCGATGCTCGACACATTGGATGCAACGGCACCGTATTTGCCGCAGGAAAAGCCCCGCTATTTAATGGGCGTGGGAAAGCCGGATGATATCGTAGGCGCCGTGCTGCGCGGCGTGGATATGTTTGACTGCGTTATTCCCACCCGTTCAGGCCGTTTCGCACGCGCTTACACGTTTAGCGGCGAGGTGAATATACGCAATGCCCACCACGCGGATGACCCCAATCCGCTAGAACCAGGCTGTCCCTGCCCCGCTTGCACGCGTTATAGTCGGGCTTATTTGAACCATTTATTCAAAGCCGGCGAGATGCTTGGCGCCATTCTGCTTACCACCCATAATCTTGCCTTTTACCAACGCCTAATGCAGCAGCTTCGGCAGGCAATTAAGCAAACGCGCCTGGGAATCTATGCTTCGGACTTCATAAAGAACTACCACTCCAACCCTCAAGAATCCGACGAAATAAATTTTATTCCACCGCACTAAAATTCATCCAACCTATTGTTTATTAGATATTATATATCTTCTTATAAGGCGAAAGCGCCTGTATAATCATTTTTTTCTTTACATATTCTCAACTGTTATGCTATAGATTACGATTAGGTATATAGGGTAAACAAGACGGGGCACATGTACGTGCTATCATAGCAATCAGGAGGATATATGCTCGTCAACCCATTTAATGCACCCATATTCAACGGCGCTTCGCCCAGTGGGCGGGAGCCCTCTTCGCGCTTGAACGCTGCCGTTTCTCAGCTTGTCACTGGTCTGGACGCCGGTGCGCTGGACGGAGACATCACCGAGATTTCAGCCGCCATCGCACTCCAGAATCAGTATGCTTCCCTGCGCCAGTCCTCTTCCAACGTGGCGGAAGGCATCAGCCTCGCCCAGGTTGCGGATCAAGGAATCGAGCAGATTCAAGAAACGCTTTCTCGCATGCGCGAAATTGCGGCTCAATCAAACTCCGACGCAGTTTCTGATGACGATCGCGCCGTTTTGAATACGGAGTTTGAGTTCCTGCGCGGCCAGATCGATCACATTACGCAGGAAGCAACCTTCGACGGAAAAAAGCTTCTTGATGGCTCGCTATCCGGCGATGGCACTTTATCTTTTGACGGCCTGGTCAGTGGAGACGCTGAAAATAAAGGCGGGGGGGAACTCGTTATCGATCCGCTGGATGACTCCGGCCTTTTTGGCGACCTTCCGCTGGACATTCTCTCCCGAGAGAATGCCGCTTCTGCATTGGAGAGGATTGATGGCGCTTCGCAGCGGGTTATTTCAACCCGTGCGGCGCTTGGCGCTTTCCAACAGAATTTGAGCTTTGCCGAGGCCGTGTTCGCGTCTGCAGCATTCAACCAGGAGGCAGCCGCTTCCGTTCTCTCGGATGCCGATTTTGCCGATGCGGCCACTGAGTACACGCAAGGCACATTGCTTCTGGATGCGGGAATTACGTTTGGTCCGCAGATACACAAGCTGCCTCCTTCTATGCTGCTGCTCACACAGTAGCCAGCTTGCAGGCGCTCGCCTCGTCCGTATGCTCCGCTTTGTTTTTTTCTCTCAAGAGCGCCTGGCCCAACCTCTCAAAATGTCCGCTCATTACCGCACGGTCTTAGTAAAAAATTAACCTGTTTGGCTTAATCCATTATGGGACAAGGGTTGACTTGCTACTAACTATAGGAATCTTACAAAATTCGGGTGTGTGCACCTCGCACATAGCAAATTTTCAGGCAAAGCTATTCACACTCGTGATGCCTTCTATTAATCAACAGGAGAACTTCATCTATGCGTAAATCTTTGCTACTCAGCGTCATTATGACGGCATCCCCCATGCTTGCCGCTTCGAGCGCCCAGGCGTTTGACTGGAAAGCATGTGATGCTGAAATCGCTAAGTTCTGCCCGGGAGAAAAAGACGACGAAAAAATCTGGGCTTGCCTGCAAAAACATGACGTTGACTTAAGTGAGAAATGTGACAATGAGGGTCACAGCAAATATGAAAAAGAATCAGGTAAAAAGAAGTAATACAACCATGGGAGAGCGCGCGTAGCGCTCTCCTCAATGTTTATACAACGAAAGAAGAATGAAGGGCGCTGGAGATGGCACTAACCATTAGAAAAAAACTTGTCTTTATAGGCGCATTGGCAGTCCTCTGCTTAGGTGCCAGCGGGTATTTCTCTTATACAAAAGTCAAAGAGCTTGGAACGCTCAATAGCATATCCAGCGTCACCACTTCCAACAGCGTCCTAGTGCAGCGCATGACGCTGCACCGGCAGGATCTTGCGGAAAGTTTTTACGTAGCCTTATTGCATCGCACGGGTGGACACATTCCGCAGGAAGATATTGATGTAATGTCCGCGCACTCGGAAAAACTGCTGAAGATGACCTCGCGGTTCGTCGGCAGAGAGATCAGCTACGTTGATAAAAGCGCGCAAACCAAAGCAACCGATTTAGCCGCAGAGATGTCGGAGATTGCGATAAAGCAAATGCCGGAGAAAATCGCAAACGGGGCATCGGAAACAGAAGTAAACGCGTTAATAGCCAGATTCAAGGAAAAAGCTGCCGCTCTCGCCGAGGCGCAAGTCGCGCTACGCGACGTGGTTTACCAGGAAGGCACGAAGGTAGGCGACGAGGTGATTAGCCTCATTGCAGCTACCGAGAAGCAAATGACGATTATTCTGGGAATTGCGGTAGCGGTGCTGCTGATATTGAGCACCCTAACCGCAAGAAGCATTACGGGTCCGCTTAAAGTCATTATTGCTGACATCAACCGCCTTGCAAGTGGCGACTTCAGCCAGGAGCTTGGCGGAAGAAATCGCAAAGATGAGCTTGGAGACGTAGTCAAAGCGCTGCTTGCTCTGCAAGAATATACCGGTCAGAAAGCCAAAAAAGAAGCCGAACAAGAGATTAAGAGAAAAGAACAGATGGATGCGGAAAAACGCATTGTTATGAACGAGATGGCGAATAAGTTCGAAGCCAGTATCAAGGGCATTGTGAGCACCGTAGCCGCGGCGGCCACGCAATTGTCCCAAACCGCGGAAGGGTTGGTGCGAACGATGAGCGAGACCAATCAAACCACGCAAAGCGCAGCGCTAGGAGCCGCTCAAACGGTAGCCAACGTGCAATCTGTAGCCTCTGCTGCCGATCAGATGTCTGCATCGGTCAGGGAAATATCCAGCCAGCTGCAAAACTCCAACGCCATGGTTCAGGACTCCGTTAGCAAGGCGGAATCTGCCAATGCGCAAGCAGGGGAACTAAGCAACGCCACTACCAAAGTGAAAGAAGTGATAGAGCTCATTTCCAACATTGCCGGACAAATTAATCTCCTGGCGCTAAATGCAACGATCGAATCGGCGCGCGCCGGAGAAGCCGGCAAAGGATTTGCGGTCGTTGCGAGCGAAGTGAAAAACCTCGCCAGCCAAACCGATAAATCCGTTCAGGAAATTGAAGCGGTGATTCAAGAAATGAATCTTGCGTCGGATGGAATCATTGCTTCGCTCAAAGGCATGAGAGACTCCATCCAAAATATCTCCGATGCCTCCAACACCATCGCCACGGCCGTTGCAGAGCAGTCGGCAACAACCAGTGAGATTTCGCGCAATATGCAAACAGCGGCTCAGGCAACGGAAACCATCTCCAACAACTTAACTGAAGTGACGCTGTCTTCATCTCATGCCGAATCTTCATCAAGTCAGGTATTGGAAGCATCCAGAGAGCTTTCCAGACAAGCAGAACAATTAAACACCGAGGTTGAGAGCTTCCTGCATACGATCAGAGCGGCATAACGTGGTTGTTGCGGAGGAAGAATACCGTAAATCCACCGTGACAATAGCGCCATCTGCCCTTATGAAGAAGGACTATGGCGGAATCATTGCATACTCTCCTTCTTCAACAAGATCGTGCAGCGCTTGCGCGCGCTATCACCTTAATTGAGTCCACGCGCGCCGACCACCGACAGCAGGCGCAACAACTGTTGAGTCAGCTTTTACCGCATACCGGAAAATCCACGCGCATTGGCATCACGGGCGTACCAGGAGTGGGGAAATCCACCTTCATCGAAGCGTTTGGATTACACGTCATAACGCAAGGCCATAAGGTTGCCGTACTGGCGATCGACCCTTCCAGCGCGCTTAGCGGCGGCTCTATTTTAGGCGACAAGACACGCATGGCGCGCTTAAGTCAGCACGAAAACGCCTTCATTCGCCCCTCCCCCAGCACGGGCTCCCTTGGCGGCGTCGCGCGGCACACACGGGAAACCATGTTGCTTTGCGAAGCGGCAGGCTATGACGTGATTATTGTCGAAACGGTAGGGGTTGGCCAGTCAGAGACAGAAGTGGCCAGCATGACCGATATTTTTGTTCTCCTGCTGCTCCCAGGCTCCGGTGATTCCTTACAAGGCATTAAAAAAGGCATTGTAGAACTCGCTGATTTACTGGTGGTTAATAAAGCCGATGGCGACATGGCCGCGCAAGCACAGCGCGTAAGAGCGGATTATACGGCAGCAACGCGGATCCTTATTCCGGCCAATCCACATTGGCAACCGCGCGTGCTAACTTGCTCGGCGCTTGAGAGCAAGGGCATTGAAGAGGTATGGAACGCCATCAAAGATTTCATGCAAACCATGCATAGTCAGGGGGAGATAAAAAACCATCGTGCACTCCAGGCAGCGCAATGGATGTGGAAGGAAATCGATACGTCTTTAAAAGACCGGCTCCTGCAGAACCCGCAAATGGAGAAAATGTTGAACCAGCTGGAACGAAAAGTGATTGCGCAGGAAATCACCCCGCTTATGGCCGCCCGACAGATTTTAGACGGGTTTTTAGGCGCAAAGAGATAGCCATTTCAAGGATAAAGCCGCTTCAGGCTCCACTCTTCTCCATTGCGGATGTAGACAACCCGCTCATGCAAACGGTAAGGCCGTTCCTCCCAAAATTCAATACGGCTTGGCACCACGCGAAACCCACCCCACCGAGGCGGACGTGGCACATCTTTGCCTTCAAATCTAAACCTCGCCTCCTCCACTTCATGCTCTAATGTGGCGTAAGCATCCAAGGATTGTGATTGCCGCGATGCCCAAGCGCCAATACGGCTTTCCCGCGAACGTGTAGCAAAGTACGCATCCGCTTCTTCTGCGCTGAGTAGCTCTGCCGCCCCTTCCACCCGAACTTGCCACCCTAAATGCATCCAGTAAAAACACAGCGCCGCTTTGCGCGTATCTAGCAACTCATGCGCTTTTCGACTCTCCAGATTGGTATAAAAGTCGAACCCCTTTTCACTAAAACCTTTCAGCAACACCATACGGGAAGAAGGCGTGCCATCTTTACTTACCGTGGCCAAATTCATTGCCGTAGGCTCTTTAAGGGAAGAATCACAGGCTTTATTAAACCAATCGGTAAATTGCGCGATAATTTCTTCAGTGCTCACCATGGTACAATCCTTTTAAATGTAGAATTTCTTCCAAGGCCTCAAGCGCCGTTAACGCTTCGATTGCCAACGCAGGATCACGCAAATCATCCGCAGAAAGAACGTCACGGTAATATGTCTGCCCCCAGGCAGCTAATTGCTTATGCAAGGCGGGAGTGTATTTCACTCCGTCATGCACCGCACCCCACTCAACGCTTGTAAGCGGCACCCTCAGGCGCAGGCAGGCAGGGCCGCCCCCGTTGCGCATGCTTTGACGAAGATCAAGCACATGCACTTCAGAGATTGGATTATGCACCTCATCTCGCCAGCGATCAATCAACCCCCAGGCAGCAGCGTTTTCCCTGCATTCTTGGGGAACTATCATGGCCATGCCACCGCTAAGCGTGGAGACAATCTGGCTGTTAAACAGATAGGAAGAAACAGCATCTGCCAATGAAAGCTCTCTTTCCTCCACCTGCACCACATGCCATGGAGCGTCAGACTCCTTCAGCCGCCCCTGTAGCTCAGCAGGATTCTCATACGCGCTTGCGTGCATCAGCAGCAAATGCCCGTGCGAAACCGCAATGACATCGTTATGAAAAACCCCGGCATCAATAGCGGACAACGATTGTTGCAAGAATAAGCAGCGTTCCTGATTTAATCCGTGCAGCCGCGCCACCGCTTTGGAGGCATGCAATGATTGGCGCGCCGGAAATGTGGTTTGCGATCCGCGCTCGGTACCATTTCGACCATAGACGAATAGGTTAAAACCAGAATCCTCGCCTGACGCATGAAGGCGCATATGGTTAGCCGCGCCTTCATCGGCAACCAGGGCGCTGGCCGGAAGAGCCGGATGATGGATAAAATGCGTTGAGCTGGAAAAGATACGTGTGAGCATACGCGTGGTAAATGCTGGCTCAAATGCGCGGTGCGCCGTGCCGCACAAATTGGCAGGAGTAAAATGCACGCAACCTTTCGCGCTGTCAGAAGAAGGCGTGACCGTTGCCGCATTCGCAGCCCACATACCGGAAGAAGAATAAAGCCAGGGCAACAGTTCAGGCGCTGTTCTCGCCACGCGCTCCATGGCCTGTTTGATGCTGCCGGTAAAACCCAACGCATGTAAAACGCGCCCATCGGGCCGTGGATGCGGCGGAAACACTCCTTGCGGCACACCAAGGCTGCAGAGCAATTTCATCTTCTCCAGACCCTGCATCAAAGCCGCACGCGGGTTGGAGGTATGCCGGGCGTTTTTCTGCGATGCCAAATTTCCATACGCCAGCCCGGCATAATTATGCGTAGGACCGGGCAGGCCATCGAAATTCGCTTCCCTCATATATTCATTCCCGGCGGCAACACCCCCAATTGCAGCGACTCGGAAACCTGCGCCGCTACCGGATACGCGCAGTAATCCGCCGCTAAATAAGCGCTTGGCCGGTGGTTGCCGCTTATGCCAATACCGCCAAACGGTAACGCGCTGCTAGCGCCTGTAGTAGGTCGGTTAAAAGCAATAACGCCAGCACGGATCTCGCGCAGGAAGACATCATAACAGGCCAGATCATCGCTAATCAAACCGGCGGAGAGGCCATAGCGCGTGTTGTTGGCTTCCTTCAAAGCGGCATTAAAATCCGGCACGCGGATCACTTGCAAAAAAGGCCCAAAATACTCCCGGTCTTCACGCGCAGATATATTCGATACGTCTAAAATCGCCGGGGAAACAAACGCCGGATTATCAGCCCGCGCCTCCATACGCAAGCGTGCCTGCGCTCCTTGCGACAGCAATTTTTCCTGCGCTTGCAGTAATTTCCTGGCTTCTGCTGCGCTTATAAGCGGCCCCATGAACGGCTCCGGGGTTTCATTGTAGGCGCCAATAAGCAATCCACTCGCAACGCTGATTAAGGCATCAATAACCGCATCACCTTCTTTTCCTGAAGGAATAATCAACCGGCGCGCGCAGGTACAGCGCTGGCCGGTACTGATAAACGCCGACTGCGCAATTGTGACCGCCGCCGCGTGAATATTCGCCACTTTGTGCACGATCAGCGGGTTATTACCCCCCATTTCCAACGCCAGCATAATCTCCGGCCTGCCGCCAAATTGCTGATGCAGGAGCGCCCCCACTTCAGCGCTGCCGGTGAAGTAAAGCGCATCGATTTTTCCCGCTGCCAGCGCCACGCCCACCTCACGCCCACCTTGCACCAAATTAATCACGCCTTCAGGCAAACCGGCCTGTTCCCAGTATTTCACCATTGTTTCGGCCACCAGCGGCGTATAATCGCTTGGTTTAAAGACAATGGTATTCCCTGCAATCAAGGCAGGAACAATATGGCCGTTTGGTAAATGCGCCGGGAAATTATACGGCCCGTAAACCGCCGCCACGCCATGCGGCTTATAATGCAGATAGCTGCGCAAATGCGCGCTTTCCGTTTGTTTCTCACCGGTACGCATAGCGTAGGCATCAATAGAGATGCCAACCTTTCCTATGGTTGCCTGCACTTCGCCTTTTGCATCCCACAGGGTTTTTCCGGTTTCTTTAGCAATAATCTCTGCAAACGCGGTTGCATTCTGCTCAACCGCCACCTGATAACGCCGGATGATGGCAATACGTTCGCCAAGCGGCATGCCTGACCAGGCAGGAAATGCATCACGGGCGACTTGCAAGGCATTGCGGGTTTGCTGAATGCTGGCCGCCCGTCCACTCCATAAGCTTTCTCCGGTGGCAGGATTAACGGAGGAGAACGCGTCCCCCTCGCCCTCTTCCCAATGACCGCCAATATATAATTTTCCACTCATGCCGCATACCGTACCATATCGCCGCGCTGCACATTTAACAGTTCCGCCGCATCTGCTGAAATAATCACCCCATCTCCTGCCGTTTCCTGCACGCCGGCCCGAATCACTCTAAATTGCGCCACTTGCGTGTTGGCGATCATTTGCAGCGCGCCATCCAGATTTTTCACTATTTCATGCACCACGCGCTTTTTGCTCTCCTGCACGGTTTTGATATTCTGGCGCGCCACATGCAAGGTAGGCCCCCCATCCAGCACGTCTACGTATCCCTGGTGCAAAAATCCT
>CAZRJZ010000007.1:11943-14204 GCA_964600465.1 uncultured Rickettsiales bacterium | reverse complement strand
ATAATGCGGATGACTTCATCAAGATTTAAGTAACAGATCAGTAAGCCCTCTAATACTTCCAGCCGGTGTGCAATTTTGCCTAGCCGGTATTCCGTGCGTTTAACCAGCACATCATGCCGATGATTGAGGAAAGCACCCAGGATGCCACGCAGGTTCATGACCTCCGGTACGCCGTCGGCATTAATAACGTTGAGGTTCATGTTAAAGCGTGTTTCTAAATCAGTGGATTTAAACAGCGACTCCATCAAGGTTTCGGCGTCTACCCCGCGGGCTTTTGGTTCAAACACAATCCGTATCGTTTCCGCCGATTCATCACGGATGTTTCCTAACAGGGGTAACTTTTTATTTTTATAAAGCTCGGCGATTTTTTCAATGAGGCGGGATTTTTGAACCTGGTAGGGAATTTCCGTTACCACAATCTGGTACATGCCGTGGCTTAAATCTTCGCGCTGCCAGCTGGCACGCAGCCGGATGCTTCCTCGGCCGCATGCATAAGCGGCGATAATATTTTCTTCCGGTTCTACTATTACCCCGCCGGTTGGAAAATCGGGGCCGGGGATAAACTTGCTCATCCGAGCGCTATCGGCGTTCGGGTGCTGAATAAGATAAATGAGAGCATCGCATATCTCGCCCAGATTGTGCGGAGGTATGCTTGTGGCCATGCCCACGGCAATGCCTTCGGAGCCGTTGGCAAGAAGATTAGGAAAGGCGGCGGGCATAACCACCGGCTCCTCTTCCGTTCCGTCATAAGTGGGACGAAAAGAGACCGTGTCTTCCTCAATGCCTTCCATGAGTGCCATGGCGGCATCCGTGAGCCGTGCTTCGGTGTAACGCATAGCTGCCGCGTTATCGCCGTCTACGGAGCCAAAATTCCCCTGGCCGTCCACGAGCGGATAACGCACGGCAAAGCTTTGCGCCAAGCGTACCATAGCGTCATAAACCGCCGTGTCGCCATGCGGATGATATTTACCAATAACATCCCCCACCACGCGCGCGCATTTCTTAAAGCCGGATTTCGGATCAAGCTTTAGTTGTAACATGGCATAGAGCAACCGGCGGTGAACCGGCTTTAAGCCGTCCCGCACGTCGGGCAATGAGCGTGAGGTAATGGTAGAGAGCGCATAAGCAAGATACTTATCTTCCAGCGTGGTTTTGAAAGAAACATCCTGGATATGCGGCGGATGGAGAGTGGAAGGAGCTTTTGCCATGGAAGTCGGTGTAACGCAATTGCACGATTTCTGCAACTAGTGGGTTATATACCCATTCCACTTCAAGAGCCGGGTTTCTTCCAACCCTTGACGCGCGACAGGTAAACTAACGGCGGAGGATTCTCGGGCGTTTCCGCGTCAGCGGAATGCAGCAAACCCGTTGAGGGCGGCTTTATCAAGGACGCCTACGATATCAGGAAAAGGCTCATCCTGAAAACACATTCTCCAATGCATTGGAAAGGTGCGGGAAACCCGTCTCCGTGAACCAACCAGGTATTAACGGATATTCAATCTCTGCGGCGATATGGTGCGTGCTCGAAGGTGGCAGAGAGGCATGTATCCAGGCAATGTCGGTACTGCTGCCCACAATCACCAGCTGGTCGAACGCGCGCGCATAATCCGCCTCGCCGATAGATTTCTGAAATTTTTCCAGCGATGTAAACACCGCCCCGTCCTGCTGTGACAAAAGCGATGGCGCTCCCCACATGTCTTTTTCAAACAGTGAAACCATACCCTCACATGCAGCCACCACCCAGACGCGCGGCGCCACCCCGCACGCGCCGCGCCTGCATTTTCCGGAGCAGGCGTCGTTCGCCGTGACAGGTGGGGTGGCCCAGCTAGACATGGTTAGAACTTATAACCCACGCCCACGCCAATCAGCCATGGGTCGATGTCTACATCGGCACGTACGCCGCTTGGGCTAAATTTGGCTGTGGTGTCGATAAAAACTTTTTTCACGTCGATGTTGGCGTACCAATGATCCTGGATAGGAATATCAACGCCTGCCTGGAGCGCGCCGCCTACGCTGTCATCATACTTCACAGAATTAAGCGCTCCCGCATCCGGGTTAAAGAAATGCGTGTAATTAACACCTGCGCCAACATAGGGTTTTATCATAGGACATTGAGTAAAGTGATATTGCAAGGTCAGCGTCGGCGGAAGCAGCCATGAACTGCCTGCGTCGATGCCGCTGCTGGTCTTGACATCGTGCGGCGTAACCGCAGCGATCAACTCTGCCGATACGTTTGGCGTGAAGAAATAACTAAAGTCCAG
>CAZRJZ010000007.1:0-11933 GCA_964600465.1 uncultured Rickettsiales bacterium | reverse complement strand
GCTCGGGCACAATGCTATCATCTACACTCACCCCGTCGCCGTTGGAGACATGACCGCTTTCATCAGGCACCACACCCAGCGCACGGGCACGGATCATGAAGTCACCCGCTTTAAAATCATCTCCCGCAAACGCTGCGGAAGAAAGCGCAAAGAGGGCTGCAGTGCTCAAAAAAAACTTTTTCATAGAGGCTCCTTTTATGAAATTCGTCCGGAAGGTAATTTATGTAACCTTGGCATCCTTGATTTTCGTCAAGTAGATGAACGATTTTATGACTAGGCTGGCGGAAGCAACGAAACGAAAGGAGTTAACTATGCCACTTGAAAATCACAGCCTTATTAATGAATTTCCTGAAATGCGGGAGAGAATTCACCGGTTGAAGACATCTGACAACCATTTTGCACGCCTCTTTGCGGAATATGATGCGGTGGAGCATTCCGTGCGCCGCATTGAATCGGGTGTAGAAGCGGCGGGGGATGAGCGGCTGGAAACATTGAAGAAGCAGCGCTTGAGTCTGAAAGACGAGCTGTTTCGTTTGCTGAAAAAAGCCGCGTAGCGCTACCACTCCATTCCACGCGCTTTGCTTTCCTGGTGCAGGCGTGAGCGGATGACCAGATCCTGCCATTGTTTGCGTTGCATCGCCTGCATCTGTAGCGGCTGTCCGGTGGTGTGGCCAATGCCGGAGGCGCGTTGCCAGTCGTCCCATGTCGCGTCATGAGAAATGCCAAGGTCTTTGCTATGCGCCCGTAACGTATCGCGCCAGAAGTTTTTGGTTTTCTCATCGTGCCCGTGGCTCAAATGCACGGTAGCCAGGCGCTGCGGGTGCTGAGTCATGATCTCGCGCCAATGTTTTAATAATCTCTCCGCCTCGGCGTTGGAGAGATCCAGCGCTGGAAGCTGACTCATATAATCATGCAGCAACAAGCCGATATTCTGCACCGAGCGTTGCATCATGGGATCCAGCGCTTTCTCAATGGAAATGCGCGGGGCGTCTTCCGATATATGATGGCGCGGCGCGGCAGGATCCTCTTTATTGTCCAGATTTCTTAGCACTTCTTTGACTAACGCGGGATCTTCATGATGCAATAAGTCATGCACGGCATGCGGCAGATAGGTAAGCAGGAAAGGGATATCGTCAATATGCCATTTCATGCCGCGTCCTCGTCATCGTGCAGCACGCGGTAGGCCGCGCCCTCGAGATCCTCAAACTGTCCGTTCCTCATGGCCCAGAAGAAAGCTGCAAGCCCGGTAAGGCCAAGGGTGAATGCAATGGGGATGAGGTAAAGAAGAATGTTCATTTCTCGTCCCTCATTGCGTGCAGCCTAAATGCATTGCCAATGACAAGAAGCGATGAGCTGGACATGGCGATTGCGGCGATCAGCGGGGTGACATAGCCGGCGACCGCCAGTGGAATCGCAATGACGTTGTATAAAATCGCCAGCAGAAAATTCTCTCTTACCAGGCGTTGCGAGAATTTTGCCGTGCGCCATGCGGTGAGCACAGGCTGCAATTTATCGCCCTGAAAAACAATGTCGGCGGCATTTTGCGTAATGTCCATGGCGGTTGCAGGTGACATGGAAACGGTGGCTGAGGCAAGTGAAGGTGCGTCATTTAAACCGTCTCCTACCATGAGCGCACTGGCACCATTTGTATTAAGGGCGGCAATTTTCTCGGCTTTTTGCAACGGCGACAGGCCGCTATCCCACACTCCGATACCAAGCCTTTCAGCAACATTTTTCGTAACCTCCAGGCGGTCGCCGGAGAGGAGCAAAGTTGCCACGCCTGACGATTGCAGCGATGCGATTACCTCTTTTGCATCGTCGCGCATTTGATCAGCAAAGGTGAAACGAACCGGCTGCTTGCCGCCTTCTGCCAGCCAAAGCTCCAGCGTATTATCGGCGTCATCGGGAAGGTTGGTTGCCCAGTTTCTTTTGCCTAGTTTTACGTTATTCGCTTCGAGTCCGCAGCCAGGAACCTCATGCACCGTAAGCGTCAGCAATGGGCCGGTATAGGCTTTTGCAATCGCCTGTGAAAGCGGGTGCTTGCTGTTTGCAGCAAGTGATGCGGCAAGTTGTAATTGCTCCTTAGAATGAGTGGAGGTGAGCATTGGCCTGCCAAGCGTCAGAGTGCCGGTTTTATCAAACACGGCGTGGGTGATGGTTGCCAGCCGCTCCAGGGCGCTTCCGCTTTTAAGCAAGATGCCGCTACGCATTAGTTTGCCGCTGGCAAGCACCTGTACCACCGGTACTGCCAGGCCCAGAGCGCAGGGGCAAGTGATAATCAGAACCGTTGCCGCATAGAGCAATGCCACTTGCCATGCGATATGGCCGATGAACAGCCAGCCGAAAAACGTGAAAGCGGCGAGGGCGTGCACGGCCGGCGTGTACCAGCCGGAAATACGGTCGGCGAGCGTTACGTATTTTGCCTGGCTTTGCTCTGCGGCCTCCATCAGCTTCACGATTTCAGAAAGCAGCGAGCGCTCGCCCGCCTTGGTAACGCGCATGGTAATCGGGGACGTTATATTGATCGTTCCGGCGAATAAGGTTGCGCCTACATCCGTCTTACGCGGCTGGCTCTCACCGGTAATCAGGCTGGTGTCAATTTCCGATGCACCCGAAATCACGACGCCGTCTGCCCCAATTTTTTCACCGGCAGCAACCCGCAGTAGCATGCCTTCCTTTATTTCAGAAAGCGGAATGGTTTCTTGCTGACCGTCTGCATGCAGAACGGTTGAGAACCCTGTCATCATTTGCAGCAAGTCATGGGCCGCAGAGCGTGCGCGGCCACGGGCGCGCGCTTCTAAATAGCGGCCGATGAGCAAAAAGAACAGCAGCATTACTGCAGAATCAAAATAGGAATGCGAGCCGAACGTGACGCTCTCAAACAGGCTCATCAGCGTGGCGAGGATAACGGCCACCGAAATCGGCACGTCCATGTTGGTCTTCCAGGCGCGCAACGCTTTCCATGCGGATTGGTAGAAAGGAATGCCGCAGTACGCAATTGCCGGAATTGCGATCGCTGCTTGCACCCAATGGAAGAAAGTGCGTGTAGCGACGCCCATCTCAACCCCATTGCTTGTCCATAGTGGAATGGAAAAAAGCATCAGATTGCCGCTTGCGAATCCCGCTACGGCCAGGCAGCGCAGCAGGAATTTTTCCTCCTTTTTTTCCGCGGTTTCCGCCGTTTCAGGATCGAACGGTACGGCGCGGTAGCCCATGCTATTGATCAGCGATATCCAACTGTCGCCAAGCTCGGCGGCGCCGTTCCAATGGATGCGCAAACGTTTGGTAGAGAGATTAAGACGCGCTTGCCGCACGGCACCTTGCTTCTTAAGCGCTCCCTCGATAATCGCTACGCAACTGGGGCAGTGCATGCCGTCTACGAGCAAATTCACACTGTGCGTACCGTCTGCTTCTGTGGCGATGAAGGGTTTAGCCGTCATTCCACGATAATACGCTTCGACTGCTGATAATGCACGTTTTCGTGCACGGCATCGACGCGTATTTCCCAGGATCCTTTTGCAGGGAAGTTTACCGGAGTTTCCGCGTCCTTTAAATCCACGGAAAAATCCATGCCCTGCCGTGTTGGCCGGACGATGGTGGCGCTGACTTTTTGTGCGTGAATCGGGTGGTTGTTTTTGTCGAGGAGCGTAAAACGCAGCACACTGTTTTTATAATCAATGGAACCCTTCCATCCAAGCGCTTCTTGTTTTTGCTCAGCTTCCACTACCTGATTGTAGGCGAGGCCTTTTTCGTAAGGATGTTCGGTGACGGCGCCGCTGTAGGTGCGTACGGCAAGTGTGATCATTACTGCATTAACCGCTGCGATAAAGCCGAAGAATGTTACAAAATACCACCATACGCGCCTGCCGGTCATCGTTCCTCGCTTACAAAAATAGTATCTTTTACCGTGCCGATATTACTATTGGTTTCGATAAGATGAAACGAAATTTCGCGCCGGTGGTCAGGTTGCTTGGCGGCGGTGATAAATACGCGAAAATGCGCGACGGAATCAGCAAACACAGGCAAATTATCCGCCGGAATATCAGTGCTCGCTTGTATACGAACACCGGCGTTTTCCAAGCCGTGCACGGTGAGCGCGTAGTTTTTATCCTCATGATGTTTGTTAATGATGGTGATGTTATAGCCATTGCGCACCGAGCCATCCGAGAGTTTTACGAATAACGGATTGCGGTCGTGGATCACATTCATCTCCAGCGGCGAACGTGTGAGTAGGCCGTAAAGCATCCAGCACCCAACGATAGTTATAATGCCGCCGTACCAGAAAGTGCGTGGACGTATCGGGTTGAATTTCTTCTTACTTTCGGTGTTATAGCGAATGAGGCCTTTCGGGAGGCCGATCTTTTCCATTACGTGGTTACAAGCGTCTATGCATAAACCGCAAGCGATGCATTCCATCTGTAGGCCTTGGCGGATATCAATGCCCATCGGGCATACCACGGCACATGAATCACAATCGATACAGTGCCCTTTCCCGGCCCAGCTCTCGCCTGCTTTATGCTTGCCGCGCGGCTCGCCGCGTGTTTCGTCGTAGGCGATAATGAGCGTGTCTTTATCAAACATCGCTGATTGAAATCTTGCATAGGGGCACATATAGGTGCAGACTTGCTCACGTGCGAAACCGGCCATGAGATAGGTTGAGAACGTGAGGCCCAAAATCCACCCGCCTATGCTCCACGGCACATCGAAATGGATGATCTGATCGAGTAAGGTCGGCGCATCATTAAAATAAAAGACCCACGCGCCTGCGGTGCATAAACCGATAAGCAGCCAGATGATATGGACCAGGGTTTTTTTACGGATTTTTTCAACTGTCCATTTAGATTCATCCAATTTTTTCCGGGTATTGCGATCACCCTGCACAATCCGTTCCACCCACACGAACAAATCGGTCCACACGGTTTGTGGACAGGCGTAGCCGCACCAGACGCGGCCAAACAGCGAGGTAACGAAGAATAGTCCCACTGCGGCCAGAATCAAAATGCCGGTGATGTAATAGACTTCCTGCGGCCAGATCTCCAGGCCAAAGAAATAAGCGCGGGTTCGGCTCAAGTCGATCAGAATGGCCTGATCCGGCGCGTTGGCGCCCCGATCCCATCGCAGCCACGGCGCGCCGTAATAAATGGCGAGCAACGTGATCATTGCTATCCATTTTGCTTTACGAAACTTGCCCCATACGCGCCGCGGATAGATTTTTTCCTGCTTTTTAAAAAGTTGCATGGGCGCCGCCATAGATTACTCCTTCGGCTTGGCGGCTTCGCCTCCACCGAGTGAGTGAACATAGATGGTCAGCGCTTTAATTGTTTCATCCGGCAGACGCGATTCCCAGGTCGGCATCACGCCGTGACGGGGACTGGTTATTTGCTGCACGATACTCCCCTTATCGCCGCCGTATAACCAAATTGCATCGGCGAGATTCGGTGCGCCAAACTCACGACCGCCGCGTCCGGTATCGCCGTGACAGGAAGCGCAATTTTGCTTGAATATGGAGGCTCCAGCTTCGCTACCGCCTTTGCCGCTTGACAGGCTGAGAACATAATCCGCCGCCTTTGCAATTTCTTCTTTCTTTAACATCTCGCCAAACGCAGGCATTTGAGAATTTTGTGCATTCTGATGACCGGAACGAATTCCTACTTTTAATGTATGATAGATGGACTGCAAATCACCGCCCCAGATCCAATCGTCATCATTGAGGTTGGGATAGCCTGCACGGCCCTCTGCGCCCGTGCCATGGCATGCCGCGCAGTTTTCCTTAAACAGCGTTTTACCGCCTGCGACGGCAAACGCATAAAGCTCGGGGTTTTTCTGAATTTCTTTGAGCGAATGGGCTTTGATTTTTGCAGCGAATTCGCCGCGGCGCACCGTGATTTCAGCTTGTTCTTCGGCTAGTTTTTTATGCGACGTCCACCCCGCAGCGCCCTTGGTGTTGCCTGTGAGCGTCGGCCAGGCGGGATACACAACCCAATAGCCCACCGCCCAGATGATCGTAATAAAAAACACCCACAACCACCAGCGCGGCGCAGGGTTGTTGAGCTCCTTCAATCCATCCCATTCGTGGCCGGTGGTTTCTATGCCGGAGAACGGATCTTTTTCTTTCTTATGACTCATGGCTCTGCTCCTCCGCGAGCGGGATAAAGGCGTGAGATTGTATCTCCTGTTTTGCGCCGGGGCGATAGGCGCGATACGCTACAAACAAAAATATGCCGAAGAAGAAAATCAGGCTCACGGAAGGAGCGTGCTCATAAAAGAGGTTCATTTTGTCTCCTTCCCAGTATCGTTTTGTAACTGATAATCTTTAATATCGGCAAGGGTTCCAAGCGTTTGCAGATAGGCAATCAGCGCATCCATCTCCGATACAAAATTTTTCTGCCCGTCAAAATCACGGATGTTTACCTTGTTACCGTAGCGTTTATTTAAGCCTGCCGCGTCAGTATCGGCATAGGCCTGCGCCACCGCGTCGTTATGGGCGTTTTCTACCATCTCATCCGTATACGGCACACCGACCATGCGATAGGTCTTTAAGAGTTTTCCGATCTTGCCAATGTCTACCGCCTCATCAAGCATAAAACTGTAAGACGGCATGATTGATTCCGGCACCACGTCACGTGGGCGGGTCATATGCGCGATATGCCATTCGTCGGAATATTTTCCGCCGACGCGCGCGAGATCCGGTCCGATGCGCTTGCTGCCCCAAAGGAAGGGGTGATCATACATGCTTTCTGCGGCGAGTGAATAATGGCCGTAGCGTTCCACCTCATCGCGCAAGGGGCGAATCTGCTGGCTGTGGCATGAGGAACAATTTTCGCGGATATAAATCTGCTGTCCTGCTAGCTCCAGCGGTGTAAGTGGACGGATTCCACTGATTTTCTCAATCGTCGTTTCGACACGGAACAATGGGATAATCTCCACCAGTCCGCCAATCGAAATTGCGACCAGGGAAAATACCAGCAGAAGAAAGGAGTTTTTCTCGAGTTTCTTGTGATGGTTAAGCATGGACGCCTCCTATCCCTTCTTCTGCCGTTTGGTAATGCCCTCTTACGGAAGGAGAGGGAACAATCGTGCGCCAGCAATTATATACCATGATCAACATACCCGCGAGATAGAGCAGTCCGCCAAGTGCGCGAATAAGATAGTAGGGATGCATCGCCTCCACGGTTTCTACGAAAGAATATTCAAGGAAGCCCATCGTGTCATAGGCGCGCCACATCAGCCCCTGCATGATACCGGAAACCCACATGGCGGTGATGTAAAATACAATGCCGATGGTTGCAATCCACAGATGAATATTCACCAGTCGCAAGGAATAAATTTCCTTCTTTTTCCACAACACCGGTACGAGATGATAGAGCGCGCCAAAGCTGATGAACGCCACCCAACCGAGCGCGCCGGAATGCACATGGCCAATGCCCCAGTCCGTGTAATGCGAAAGCGAATTTACCGCTTTGATGGACATGAGTGGCCCCTCAAACGTGCTCATGCCGTAAAATGCCAGCGCGACAATCATGAAGCGCAGCACCGGATCGTCGCGGAGTTTATTCCATGCGCCGGAGAGCGTCATTACGCCGTTAATCATGCCGCCCCAGCTTGGCATCCATAACATAATGGAAAACGTCATGCCGAGCGTCTGCGCCCAGTCGGGCAACGCGGTGTAATGCAGGTGGTGGGGGCCTGCCCAGATGTAGATAAAAATCAGCGACCAGAAATGCAGGATAGAAAGACGATAGGAATAAACCGGACGATTGGCGCGCTTGGGGATAAAATAATACATAATACCAAGAAAGCCGGCGGTAAGGAAAAATCCTACCGCGTTATGCCCGTACCACCATTGGATGAGCGCAGCCTGCACGCCACCCCACACGGGCACCGATTTTGCGCCTAATCCCGAGACCGGAATACTTGCGCCATTTACCAAATGAAGCACCGCAACGGTCGCTATGAACGCTAAGAAAAACCAATTCGCCACGTAAATATGCGGTTCCTCGCGCTTGGCGAGCGTCATCAGAAAAATGAGCAAATACGCAACCCACACCACGGTAAGCCACAGATCGGCGTACCATTCCGGCTCGGCGTACTCCTTGCCTTGGGTTATTCCAAGCACGTAGCCCAGAGCCGCCATCACGATGAAAGTCTGGTAGCCCCAGAAGGTGAAATTGGCGAGTTTGTCGTTCCACAGTCGCGTACGGCAGGTGCGTTGCACTATGAAATAGGATGTCGCAAACAACACGCTTCCGCCAAACGCAAATATCACGCCGGAGGTGTGCACGGGGCGGAGGCGGCCAAAGGTCAGATAGGGTTCAAAATTAAGATCGGGAAAAGCCATTTGCAGAGCAATGACCAGCCCTACGAGCATTCCCACCACGCCCCAGAACAGCGCGGCGACGGTGAACTTCTTGACGATATCATCGTTATAGACCGGGTCTACGCGCATCGCAGCTTGCATTCTCTTACCTCATTGTTTTTGTGGCTAACACCAAGAGCGCTAGCCCGTTAAACGCCATACCACAACGGCCAATGCCGCACATCGTTTTCTGCCATTTTACCGCCAGCGCTTTTGCGCCGCCGCTGGCCACCAGCAATGCGGGAATCGTTCCAAGCACAAATAACCACATGGCAAACATTCCCGCAATGGGGCTTGGGAGAGTGGCCGCCATCATTAGCGCAGCGTAAATCAAACCGCAAGGCGCGAAGCTCATCAATACGCCGCGCAGGAAACCATTTTCCGGGAAATAGCCGAGCAACGCATGTTGATTAGGAAGCAAGGCGCTGAGTAGAAATAATCCTCCCGCCATCAGCATCATTGCCGCTGAAATGGCCGGCCAATGCGGCGATGCCGCTAGCTGCTTAGAAAACAGCGCTGCAAAGAAACCCAAGCCGCCATAGGTGACGAGTCTGCCAAGGTGGTATTGCCATTGCGAGGCCGCAGCCACGCGCTTGCCGCAATTGCCGGTGCACGCCGACTGACATGCGACCACAGGTCCACACATAACAAGGCAATGGCTGAGGCTACCCGTCAACCCCCCAAGAAAAAACACAATAAACAAACCTCCAGCCTGAGAAAATGCTGCCGAACAATGCGCCAGTAATGCTTCCACTGAAAATTCCTTTGAAGCCAATCTATGCCACCTATCGCACGTCAAGAGCTGCTTTTCTTCACAGAGGATGTATCGCCCACTAATACATGGAAAAGTCTCGGAATATCAATTAAGTATTCCGTTGATCTTTCCCTGTATCATTGAACGAAAATCCTTGGAATAAAACCAACTCTTGACGTGCGATAGGTATATTCAGGCTATTTTTTGGGCGTCTTGATTTTGATCAAGGGTCAAAATCATGCCGTTTCTCTCATTATTCTTAAATAATTCTACTGCAGTTTGGGAATGAAGGCTGTAAACAGAGTTTGTGGCCTGAGGCTCTCATGGCGGCGGTTTTTATATCTTTTAACCATTTTGTTTTATGACATCACTGACTTCTTCCTCTGTTTCCGGATTGCGTGGAACCGTTGTGGTTCCTGGTGATAAATCCATCTCCCACCGCGCCTTGATGCTTGGCTCGCAAGTGCTCGGTGAAACCCATGTTACGGGTTTGCTTGAAGGAGAAGACGTGCTCCATACCGCTAAAGCCCTACGGGCGCTTGGTGTGCCGATTGCACAGCGTGGCAAAGGGGAATGGACCATCAAAGGAGTCGGCGTGGGGGGGCTGATAGAAAGCGCGTCGGTGCTCGATATGGGCAATTCCGGCACCAGTACGCGTTTACTGATGGGGTTGCTGACACCCTATCCTTTCGCTAGTTTTTTTAATGGCGATACATCGCTTTGCTCACGTCCTATGAAGCGTGTCATCACTCCTTTGGAGCAAATGGGCGCGCAGTTTCTCACGCGCAGTGAGAACCGTCTTCCGTTGGCTATGCTAGGAACGGCCGAGCCTCTGCCTATTAGTTACCGTTTACCGGTCGCGTCTGCGCAGGTAAAGTCTGCCATTTTGCTTGCCGGTTTAAATACGCCCGGGATTACCACGGTGATTGAGCCGGAAGCCACGCGTGACCATACCGAGAACATGCTTGAGCATTTCGGTTTTCAATTAGAGCGAGCAATTATTGAAGATGGCGCTACGGCGATTGCATTGCGGGGGCATCAGGAGTTACCCTATACAGAACGCATGCTTATGGTTCCTGCCGATCCATCTTCAGCGGCGTTTTTGGTTGTGGCCGGGTTGATTGCGCCGAACGCTGAATTAATTTTAAAAAATGTTTGTATCAACCCGCTACGTACGGGGCTTTTTGCAACGCTCCTGGAAATGGGGGCGCAACTGGAATATAAGAATCAGCGTCTATCCGCCGGTGAGCAGGTTGCCGATATTGTGGTGCGCAGCTCTGATTTAAAAGCGGTGCGCGTTCCGGCGAGCCGCGCTCCTTCCATGATCGATGAATACCCTATACTGGCTGTGGCCTGTGCGTTTGCTGAAGGAACTTCTGTTATGGAGGGCTTGAAAGAGTTGCGCGTCAAAGAAAGCGACCGCTTAAGCGCGATTGTAGAGGGATTGCTTGCGTGCGGGGTGAAAGCGCGTGCTGAAGGCGATTCCATCCGGATTAATGGAGGCGCGAAACCCCGAGGCGGCGCAATCGTAAAAACACGGTTCGACCACCGTATCGCCATGAGCTTCTTAGTGCTTGGCATGGGTAGCGAGAATCCGGTAACGGTGGATGATGCTGACGCTATTGCTACCAGCTTTCCAGATTTTATGGCCCTGTGCAACCGTATTGGCGCGGATATTGCCGTGTCCAGTAAACCTGCCGAGAACACGCATCTGGTCATTGCGATTGACGGTCCCGCTGCGTCCGGGAAAGGAACGCTTGCGCGCAGATTGGCCGAGCATTTTCATTTGGCGTACTTAGATACGGGCAGTCTGTACCGCGCAGTGGGGATGAAGCTGATCTACGCGGAGAAAGATCCCTCCGATGAAGCGGCGGCGATTGAAGCGGCGCAATCCATAACGCCGCAGGATCTGGCAAACCCCAGGCTTCGGCAAGAGCGGGTAGGGCAGGCAGCCTCGGTTGTATCGGCCATTGCGAAGGTGCGCGATATTTTGCTTGATTTCCAGCGTAATTTTGCGCGGCAGGGGCGTGGAGCCGTACTGGACGGGCGTGATATTGGTACGGTGGTGTGCCCGGAAGCTCATTTTAAATTTTTCCTTACCGCATCTATGGATGCGCGGGCGCGCAGGCGGCATCGGGAGCTTTCCGGTCAAGGCATAGAAGTGGTGTATGATTCGGTGTTTGATGATTTACGCGAGCGTGACGAGCGTGATTCAGCGCGTAATGTCGCGCCCCTGAAGCCGGCAAAAGATGCGATCATCATTGACACCTCCACCATGGATGCCAACAGCGTATTTGAACGCGTCCGCTCAACGGTCTTGAGGAAAAAAAACAAATCCGCTTGACTCTCGCCGGGGATTGATTCCCCGCCTCTTGGGGCGGGCTTTGAGAAGCAAAGCGACGGCTAGTGCCTGAGGCGCGCAGCCTGCGTGGCGCTTGAACGCAATACCCCGTTGCAGCCGGGTGGTTTATTTTTTACGGGCCGCGCCCCGGCCTGTGGTTATTGCTGCCGGCGCATCATGTTGCGTATTCCGCCCGCCGCGCCCAGAAACATACATATCAGTAGAAATAATGGCTGCGTTGAAAGAAACGTATCCACCGCTACGCCAAGCAGCACTCCCACGATAATCCCGGCAAGAAGATCCACGGCCAAACGCATGCCCTGCGACCAGCCGGAAACACCAGCAGCGAAATGGTCCGGCGTTTCCGGTCTTTTCATGGCCTCAATGCGGCGCTCCAGATCTTCAATTGATGGAGGATTTTCCGTCACTTACTCTTTCTTTTCTGACAGAGTATCGTCAATATAGGCGGAGAAGGCGTCGGC
>CAZRJZ010000006.1:7805-14336 GCA_964600465.1 uncultured Rickettsiales bacterium | reverse complement strand
ATCACAAAATAAGCATCCCTTTTGTTTAGGGGTGCAGTGGCATCCGGAATACCATGTCAGTCCTGCGGATAAGGAGATTTTTGAGGCGTTTATCAGTGCTTGCCGGTGAACTACCGGTTATTTCTGACAAATTAACGATATTTACTAGATATTAACTATTATTGGCTATGCTTAAAATGTTTTGGAATTGAGAATTTCGCTAAGAAATGCGCTTCCTTACTGGAGTGACCGCTTACGACAGAATATCATTCAACCACGGGTTGCAGAGATGTTAACGGTTATGGATGTAAATATTCTTGCCAACAATCCTTCACCCTCTCAACGCGCCGATCTTGCGCAAAAAATTGCGGTCAGTTTTGACGCAGAGGCTTTCTCGGCTCCTGAAAACAACATTGCCAAGGATATTTTGCGCCTTCTTGCGCATGACGTGGAAGTGACTGTCCGCAAGGCGCTCTCGGAATCGTTAGCGCACAGCATGCTGGCACCGCACGATGTCATCGTAGCGTTGGCCAACGACGTTGCGGAAGTAGCGCTGCCCGTGCTCCAGTACTCCGGCCTGTTAACCGAGCAAGAACTGATAGAAATTGTGCGAAGCAGCCGTGAGGTCGTCAAGTGGGCCGCTATCGCACGCCGGGAAACGGTCCCGAAAGATCTCTCGGATGCACTCGCCGCCACCAATGACCAGAAAGTGCTCTACACGCTGCTTTACAACAAGGGCGCCATACTCTCCGATCCTTTGATTTCAGACCGCTGGGACAGCTTAACCGGCAATCCAAGCCTATTGGAAGCGCTGGTACACCGGGGTGGACTTTCGGTGTGCATTGCCGAGCGCCTCTTTGCTACCGTCACGGATGAGCTGAAACAACATCTGGCTAAACATTACCGCTTACCGTTGGCATTGGTCGATGAAAACTCCGAAGACATCCGCGAATGGACAACGCTGGGCATGCTATTACCGGAAGGCAAAGATCCGCGCACGGAAAAGGAAGTGGAGCAGCTGGCGCATCAGCTTTACGTCAACAACCGTCTCACTTACTCCCTCATTATCCGATCGCTCAGCACGGGGGAATTTGATTTCTTTGAAGCCGCCATGGCGCGACTGGCAAATGTGCCGCGCAAAAACGCGCGTATTTTGATGTTCGATGGAGGAACGCTGGGCTTCAAGGCGTTTTACCGCAAGGCTCGGATGCCGGAAGGTTTTTATGACGCCATTCGGATTCTCTTGCGCATCAGCCTGGAAATTGCCCATCATGGCCAGGTATCGCGCGCAGATTTTTGCAGTCGCGTGATTGACCGCATATGCAAGGAAGGTTATGATAAAAGCATAGAAAACATGCAGCACTTGCTGACGATCATCGGGGGTCATGTTGAGAAAGGCAGAGTCATCCACTAAAATACCTACCGAGAGCGCATTTGCGCTTACGCCTAAGGATGTAGAGAATCTGTTAAATGCCAAGCGCCCCGGTGAAGCGCGTGGAACTATCGCCACCAAGCTCGCCATTTCTTATCAATCCGATTTACTCACTCCCAATGAGGCCTTGCTGGCGGAACAAATATTCCGCCTTTTTGTGCATGATACCGAACTCAGCATCCGGGAACTAACGGCGCACGCCCTCAAATCAAGCCGCCGGCTTCCGCACGACATTGCACTGGTCATGGCGCGTGATGTGGAGTCGGTGGCGCTACCGGTGTTGCAATATTCCGAGGTACTAACCGAACTTGATCTTATCGACCTGGTGCGTGAAACCAAAGCAGAAGCACGCCATGTTGCTATAGCGCGGCGTCAATCCGTTCCGGTGCGACTGGCAGAAACATTATGCGAGCATGCCAGCCCTCTTGCAATGACAGCGCTTTTTGCCAATAAAGGCGCGGAAATAACGCAGGCGCTCACGCAAGCGGTGATGCAACGCCATCACGACAACGCTTCATTGAATGCGGCTATCGCACGGCGTACACCGCCGCGTATCGCAGAGAAGGTTACGGCGGCTATTAGCGGAGAGCTGACAAATGCGCTGCAAAAAAAACATGCCTCGAAAGCAAAAGCCGTACTGGAAACAATGACCGAAGCGCGCGAGTCGGCAACACTCATCTTGATTGCGCAAACGCCTGAAGGAGAAGAGACAGAACGCCTGGTTCAGCAACTCATTACGTTTGGCCGCATGTCTCCTGCCTTGCTGGCCGAAGGACTCCTGCACGGCCACATCGAATTTTTCGAGCGCGGTATGGCGGCTTATGCCGATGTTCCAGCCAGCAACGCCAGAAAATTATTACGCGACCAGGGCGCATTGGGTTTCCGCGCCATCTACAATAAATCAGGCCTGCAGGAGCCATTATTCAAGCCGCTTAAAATGCTGTTTATGGCCACGCAGCACGTGCAGGAAACATTTCCAGGCATAGATGGATCGGCATTTGCACAACGCATGCGAGAACATCTCAACGCTCAGGGAGAAACCATTGAGAAAATCCTAGCCTGCCTTCGGTAGAAAATGTTTCCATATTTTTTTGGGTACTTCTTTGACCTGCCCACGCGGTAAATTGCCCAGATTAAAGGGCCCGTAACTCACGCGGATCAGCCGGTTAACCTTGCAACCGAAATGCTCAAATAATTTGCGGATTTCACGATTTTTTCCTTCGCGCAAACTCACTGTTAACCACGAATTTTCACCTCTTTGGCTGTCCAAAACTGCTTCCGCCGGAAAATAGCGCACACCCTCAACTTCCACGCCTTTGCGCAAAGCTTCCACCATAGAATCGGAAATAGCGCCATGCGCACGCACGCGGTAACGCCTGAGCCATCCGGTAGCAGGAAGTTCCAGATGCCGCGCCAGCGCACCATCGTTAGTAAGCAGCAGCAACCCTTCGGAATTAATATCCAGCCGCCCCACCGAGATCACGCGCGGAAGCTCCGGCGGAAGCGCGGAGAAAAGTGTTTCCCGCCCTTTTTCATCGCGGTGGCTGGTGACCAGACCTGCGGGCTTATGATAAAGCCAGATACGTGTTTCTTCTTTCTCCGGCAACGGCTTGCCGTTTACTTTAATGTGGTTGCTCTCAGAGACATTCAACGCCGGAGAGAGAATTCTGACGCCATCAACACTCACCTTGCCTTCTAAAATCAGTTTCTCCGCATCCCTGCGCGAACAAACGCCCGCACGGGCAATGCGCTTGGCAAGGCGTTCCGAAGAATCCTGTGATGCACTCATAAAGCTATTATACTTTACCCAGCACGTGCGAAGATGGGGTAGAAGACGCATAAGGAACATTAGGTGCCGCCACAGTACCTGCAAGCGTTGGCACGGAAGTCACCGGAAACTGCCCGACAGTACCGCCAATAGCCTGATCAACCACCGCTCTCATACCAAGCACTTCGGAAGAGACAGGAGGGGTAAGCGTAGCGTGAGGATCTTGCTGTTGCCGCCTAGGCTTAATCGTTTCATCCTCTTTGCCAGCCGCCGAATATTCCTGGCCTAACCCATCTCTCACTCTTTCAATGGCAATATGCGCAACCTTCCGCTTACGCGCCTCGGGCACGTCTTTTTCATCAAGCTTTAAAAGTATGGCAAGGGCATTACGTGCTGCAAGCGCAGAATGCTGTGCCTCTGTGGGCAGCGCTTCTATTTCTTTTTCAGCTTCGGTGCGCGTTTCCTGATTATACACCATCCCATCTAACCCTTCCGGATGCACGGATATTTCCATAAGCATGGCCTGCAGCTCTTCAGCAGACTTTTTTCCTTCGGCTGAAAGGCTCTCTTTTTCCGAAGACGCAAGCTTGCCAAGCAAGCCAGAAACCTGCTTTAGGTATTCTGCCTGCGCGGCTCGAATTTCATCTTCAGTACCTTCTGAGAAAATTCGCTTATGCTTTTCCATCCATTCCGAATAGGTCTTCCATGCCTGATCGGCTTCATCGGGCTTATCTTTCGCCTCTTTATCATTCGGATCCTTTTTGGCCACAGGCAGTCCTGAGACGATCTTTTCCACAAGATCGTTCATGCGCTGTGCGCCGCTGTCAATCCATTGATTGGCCGATGTATTCAGACTTCCCATGTCAAAACCTGTTTATCCACCTTCCAGTATATCCTTTTTTTAAAAACAGTTGCATGAAAGTTTAATGACAATAGAATAAAGTCAATATCATTGTTTTTCAATAATATAATTTGCTTTTACCAGCAAATAGCATTAAGCATCCCCCATGCAACCCGCCGCTCGCATTGCCGCTACAATCGAAATAATGGAAGAAATCCTGCGTCATTTACCACCAAATGCGGAAGAATCCTTAGCGCCTGCACGCACCACCAAAGGCTTACCCGCCGATAAAATCATGGAGCGTTATTTTAAAGCGCGGCGTTATATGGGCTCCAAAGATCGGGGCGCTACGGCAGAATTGGTATACTGGATATTGCGGCATAAATCTGTGCTGGAATGGTGGCAGGAGCGCCACCGGATAAAATCCTCGGCAAGACTGCTGACTATAACGGCTCTGCATTTCAGAGATGAAAATCCGGCACTGTTTTTCACCGGCGATGCGTATGCGCCTGCGCGCTTCAATGATGAAGAGAAAACATATATTCATGCTATCCAGAATCAGCCACTGCAGCACACAGATATGCCGCCCTGGGTAACGCATAACTATCCATCCTGGCTGCATGCAGAATTGGAACATATTTTTGGCGCTCAGCTTGCAGAAGAAATGGATGCCATGAACCGGCAGGCAAGCGTGGATTTGCGTGCTAACCCGCTTAAAACCACGCGCGAGGAGCTAATAAGCGCGCTGGCAAAAGAAGGCGTAAATGCACAGGCAATTGCCCAGACAACCCATGGCATCCGCCTCCATGAACGCGCGCCTGTTTTTTCCTCTCCCCTTTTCAAGGCCGGACATTTTGAAGTGCAGGATGCAGCATCGCAGGCTGTGGCAGAAATGGTTGAAGCAAAAGCCGGACAGAAGGTGATCGACTTTTGTGCCGGCGCAGGCGGTAAAACGCTCGCGATTGCAGGCGCCATGCGCAATAAAGGCCGCATACTGGCGCTCGATACCTCCGCCTCACGCCTGGCGCAAATGAAACAACGCTTAAAAAGAGCGGGCGTGGATAATGTACAAATGCACCGTATTGACTCCGAACATGATCATTTTTTAAAGCGCCATAAACAGTCTGCCGATTGGGTGCTGGTAGACGCGCCGTGCGGCGGATCGGGAACATGGCGGCGCAACCCGGATTTAAAATGGCGCTTCAATCTGGCCGATATTGAGGAGCTGATTCTCCTTCAGCGCAAGATACTTTCCAGCGCCGCCAGACTGGTGAAACCCGGCGGAAAGCTTGTATATTCAACATGCTCACTGCTAGAAAGAGAGAATGAAAAACAGGTGGATTTTTTTATCTCCGAATACGCGCATTTCAGGGTTGTCATGCCTCCTAAAATGTGGGATAAGAATTCGCCGACAGGGCGAGGCGAAAATTCTCCCTTCCTGTGGCTTACCCCGCGCAAAGACGGGACTGATGGTTTTTTTGCAGCCGTGCTTGAACGGATTGCGGAATGATTCATCGCCAATACACTGCTGCGATATAGCAGAATATTCGGGAATCAACTAAGGAGGCCTTCATGGCGTTACTAGCCCATGTTCGCGCGGTATTGAGCGCAATCGGAAGTTTCACGGCTCGTTTTTTTCATAAACGCAGCATTATCATTGTTTCTCAGCAGGCCACCAATCACGTTGCGCTCGGCGGACTTACGCAGTTTGCATGCCTTGCTTTACTGGTGGGCGGAGTTGGCTGGGGTTCGTATGTTACCGGCGGATATATGTCGGCGCGCTCGGTTTTAGAAAAAAGGGAAGAGACTCTCAAGTCCGTCGCCAATGCGCGTGTCGATAATAGCTTTCATTACATGGGAGCAGGCGTTCAGGCGCAAAAAATCGCCCCCGTTGCCGCGCTAACGTCCGTGGGTGCGCCGGCGGATCCGGCTTATAATCTTTTCCCTCTCGTTGGGTCTGATAAGTTGTTTGCGCGTATCGCCTTTTTAGAAACACGAGTCAATGAACTAACGTCCGCCAACCAAAAAATCATTGTTGAGGTCAAGAAAAAGACCAACGGCAAGATTGCTGATTTAGAAAATGTCATTCGTAAAACAGGCCTTGACGCGGCTCAGCTTAAGAACGCCGTGGAGAAAGAAGAATCCGCTTCGTTGGCTGCAAAGGATGCTCGGGGGGGGCCGTTCATTCCTGGAGATGTTTCTGGCGTCACCACCATACCGGAGGAGCTTTTTGCTCCACTGGAGCGCCTTTCCACGCTTAGCCGTATCGTGGAACTGCTCCCGTTGAATCAACCGATTCACAATGCCGCCCAGCAAAGCAGCTTTGGCAACCGGCTGGATCCATTTACCGGCAGGTTTGCCTTTCATGCGGGCGTTGATCTCTCCGGTCCTTCCGGGTCGGATGTGTATGCGGGCGGAAGCGGAAAAGTAATTCAGGCCTCGTACAATGCCGCTTACGGCAACATGATCGATATTGATCACGGTCACGATATTGTTACGCGCTATGGCCAC
>CAZRJZ010000006.1:0-7795 GCA_964600465.1 uncultured Rickettsiales bacterium | reverse complement strand
GGTAAAAAAGGGCCAGACCGTAAGCGCCGGGCAGCGGATCGGCGTGCAGGGCAGCACAGGGCGCTCCACAGGCGCGCATCTGCATTATGAAGTGCATTATAAAGGGCGTCCGGTGAACCCTAACAATTTCCTGAAAGCGGGTATTTATGTTTCTGAAAAATAGTCCGGCAACCACTGGAAAGACGGCAAAGCCTCCCGTAAGGAAGGATGTGCCTTCCGTTATTTCCTCTGACTTCAACTTGTTGGGCAACGTAGTATGCGATGGCGCGGTGGATTTTGACGGGCGAATTGATGGAAACATTCAGTGCCATACGCTGGTATTACGCAAAAACGGCTCAGTGGCGGGGGAAATCACCGCTGACACCGTGCAGGTGTATGGGCGCGTCAAGGGCATGATCAAAGCAAAAAATGTCTCCCTGCACAGCGGATGCATGGTAGAAGGCATTGTACTGCATCAGGCGATTACCATTGCGGATGGCGCGGTAATTGACGGAAAAATTAAGCGCCTTGATAAACCGCAAAGCGTTACCGGCAATGATATGGATGATGAAGAAAATTCTTCTTCCCGAAGTGGGGCCACCGGCAACAACACCGCTTCTCCGCGCTTGCTGGAAGGCTTTAAGCTGATTGCAGGCAATACCAATAACTAACCGCTACGGCCTGCGTGTTGCTAGTACCTGCGGACATTCGCGTCGGACCGCAAGCGAAAATACGGAGAGGACCGCGTTTGCGGCCAGGCATGGGAGCAAATGTCCACACGCCCTAATACACCCGCGCCTTAGGCGGAAATACTTGCACTTCATTGGAAAGCGTGTGCAAGTGCACAGGACGGTAATCAATACTTACCTCACCTCGCTCATTCAGCCAGGCGTAGGTGTGCTTCATCCAGTTTTCATCGTCGCGGTTAGCATAATCCTCACGCGCATGCGCACCGCGGCTCTCGCGGCGGTTACGCGCACTCTCAATGGTAATGAGCGCTTGCGAGCGCAAATTATCCAACTCCAGCGCCTCTACCAGATCAGAGTTCCACACCAATGTGCGGTCAGAGATTTGGATATGGTCGTAACTTTTCCACACCTCGCGCATTTTTTCCGCGCCTTCATCCATCACTTGCTGCTCACGGAATACCGCCGCATGATTCTGCATGCAACGCTGCATGGCGCGGCGAATTTCCGCTGTGCGCAAGCGTCCGTTTGCATGGCGGATGCGATCGAAACGAGCAAGAATTTTATCCAGCGCTTCACCGGAAAGGGCACTGCGGTGCGGCGTTCCCGGCTTAACAATCTCTTGCGCGCGCAAGGCAGCGGCGCGGCCAAACACCACCAAATCAAGCAGCGAGTTAGATCCCAACCGGTTAGCGCCATGCACCGACACGCACGCAGCTTCGCCAATGGCCATCAGCCCCGGCACTACCGATTCAGGGTCTCCTCCCCTTCTCCCCCCCGCCTGCAGGGGAGACGTAAGTGGGGGATTTACCACTTCGCCATGGTAATTGGTGGGAATTCCGCCCATGTTATAATGCACCGTAGGCAATACGGGGATGGGCTGCCTGGTTACATCCACGCCTGCAAAAATCTTGGCGGTCTCGGCAATGCCTGGCAGACGCGCATGAATAATCTCCGGATCCAGATGATCAAGATGCAGGTAAATATGGTCTTTGAGCGGTCCAACGCCCCGCCCTTCGCGGATTTCAACAGTCATGGCACGACTCACTACGTCGCGGCTGGCAAGGTCTTTTGCGCTCGGCGCGTAGCGCTCCATGAAGCGCTCGCCTTCGGAGTTGACCAAATACCCCCCCTCGCCGCGCACGCCTTCGGTGATCAGGCAGCCGGCGCCATAAATACCGGTGGGATGAAACTGCACAAATTCCATATCCTCCATGGCAAGACCGGCACGGATAGCCATACCGCCGCCATCACCGGTGGAGGTGTGCGCCGAAGTACAAGAAAAATAAGCGCGGCCATATCCTCCGGTCGCAAGCACCGTGATATGGGCATTGAACCGATGCAACGTGCCGTCATCTAAATTCCAGGCCAGCACGCCACGGCAAGCGCCTTCATCGTCCATGAGGAGGTCGATAGCGAAATACTCAATAAAAAATTGGGCGCTTTTGCGCAAAGCCTGCGTGTAAAGCGTGTGCAAAATAGCATGTCCCGTGCGGTCAGCGGCGGCACAGGTACGCTGCGCCGTACCCTTACCAAAATGCGTGGTCATACCGCCAAAAGGGCGCTGGTAGATTTTTCCCTCAGGTGTGCGTGAAAAAGGCACGCCAAAATGCTCTAGTTCGATGACGGAAGCCGCTGCATTTTTACACATATACTCTATAGCGTCCTGGTCTCCAAGCCAGTCTGAGCCTTTAACCGTGTCATACATGTGCCAACGCCAGTCATCTTCCCCCATATTGGCAAGTGCTGCGGAAATACCGCCTTGCGCGGCCACTGTATGGCTGCGCGTGGGAAACACTTTGGTAACACAAGCGGTATTCAAACCCGCGTGCGCCATACCGAGTGTAGCGCGCAAGCCTGCGCCGCCAGCGCCAATAACAACGACATCGTGAAAATGGTCAATGATAGGATAGGAGGTCATGGAGATAACTAGTTTACAGGTTGACTGGATTAGTAGACATTCACGGGCAATCGCACAAGCACTTTTGAGATCACATCCTATTCTTTCCGCTGCCGCATTATCCCTAAAAAGAAGCCGATGCAATATCCATGAAATGCATCTTCAGCACCGCCATGACGCTCACAACAGCAAGAGAAAAACAGAGGAATTTATTGCCGATGATCAGGGTGTATTTTTGATAAGGGCACTTTATATAATCTTCGATGATGACCTGATTGCCAAGCGCGATATGAATAAAACCTGCCATGATTAGAATGATAAGAAATAACGCTGGAAACGGCGATGATAGCCAATTTGCCACATCCGTAGCGGTAGGGAAAAGCATTGCCTCCACCAGACTGTACATAAACCACAAACCCAGCGGCACCAGCGCCAGCGCCGTGATACGCTCCAGCCACCAGTGATGCACACCGCCCTTAGCGCTGCCAAGCCCACGCACGTTACGTAATTTACTACGAAGATGGTTATTGTTTTTCATACGCGCTACCCCGGATATGTCTTCATCACATGCGCCCAGGTGCCGAGCGTGGAGAGCACCGTTAGCACAAGCACCCATTTACCAGTACGGTAAGCAGAAAGAATGTCCACTCCCCTGCCTGTGTCCCAAACGAGGTGGCGAATGCCATTATAGAGATGATAATAAAACGCCGCCGACCAGCCAAACAGCAATATCTTCCCTATCAGCGAAGCAAAGAACCCGTGCAAGTCCTCATAGAAGACGGGATGGTACGCCGCCGACCACAACCACGCCACAAACATTACGCTGCCCACCGACAGCCCAAATCCGGTAATGCGATGCAAAATGGAAAGCGTGTTGGTCATCAGCCAACGGTAGATGCCAAGATGGGGAGAGACGGGACGCTGGATCATAGGCAAGGAATTTGAGGAGAAATTTTTTAAAAAAACCTTCCGCCAGCTATAAGTCGAACCGGTATAAAATGCAACCCATTGCAGCACCGGCTCAACGTTTTTTTTCTTCCCAGTAAAACAGCTCCTGAGAGGTAGAAGCTAAAGGAGCCTTCGTTTTCACCTTCTCCTTTGCTTTTTCTTCCACTTTCCTTTCCTCAAGCGGTAAAAAAATTTGATGAAACGTTGGTGCTTCGCTTAAATCGAAATTCGTAAATAACCGTACTTTGGTGCCCGGCAGCCAGTAACGATAGGTAAGATTGTTAAGCGCGGCCACCTGCCTAAACACCGGACGATTCAGCAGATACTCATAGGCCATAATGGCATCAATATCCCGCGGGACCTCAAACGATTCAGGATCTTTTTTGCGTTTGTTTTCGAGCTTGCCTATGTCCACGTGGTAGGACATATCATCGAAGGCATAAGGCGCCAGCGCTTTGACCGGGCTATCCACACGGATACGCCGAAGCTCGGCTTTGGAAACCATCAAGCGCCGCTCCAGATCATCCAGCGCGGGTTTGGCAAGAAGGCTGCCTTGAGGAGGAAATACGTCCACAAAGAATTTTTTGTAAAATCCCAACGTTACCGTTTGCCGGTAGAGGTTAATGCTTAACTGTTGAGAAAGGAGCAGCGCAAACGCAAACACTACAGGAACAAGCGTTGCATTTCTTGCTTTAATTCCGCGCATATTAGCAAATTCGGGCATGATGGCGATGAACGGCCATGCCCCTGCAAGCAAAAAAGGATAACCATAATGCATACTCAAATTTCCGGCAGCGCTCGACTTTGCGATAAATGAGAGTAAGATCCATGGAATAAACGCGGCGTAGCCAAGCACGATGTAGGGATTACGCGCAACCACCGCCCACGCTCCCGCCACCAGCCAGGAAATCCAGATCCAGCTTCGCTCATTCAAATAAAGAGTTAACCGTCCCGCCATTTTCTCATAAGTAAGATGCGAAAACCAGTTGGATCCCAGATAGACATTGGTGAGATTGCCGTAATCTTTGATCGCATACCGCATCATGGTAAAGGCAAACACGCTGTAGGCAAAGGCAATGAGAGCGTAGATTGCCCAGGTCGCCTGCTCGCGCCCACGCAGGCCGCGCACCCAATCCACCGCCAGCACCAGAAACATCAATCCGAAGAGATGAAATCCCACGTCTTCGCGCACGGAAAAGGCGAGGATAAGCGCTAAACCAGCCGCCACATGCTTACGCAACACCAACGCCAGAAGGAATAATAGCAGCAACGGCGGCGCAGCTAACTCCACATGCGCTTGAGAAAGCACGGCCTGGGCGCAAATATTTAAAGAAAAAGCGAACCCTGCCAAGGCCTTTAAAAACACGGCTCCCGCACTGCGCTGCGGCCAAAGAAGATGCAAAAGCAGCATCATAACACTGCCAAGAAACGCATGGAGCGTCCCCATAACGCTTCCCAGGTAAGCAATACGCTCCACCGGAAGAATATGGCTAACGGCGCAGGGGATAAGAGAGAAAAAAGAAAAATGCAGGCGTAGATAGCTCCCCCTCACGTAGTTTCCGGGAATATTTTGCATTAGATCGCAATGCCAAAAAAGGGTGGAATAGAGATACGTATCCACCTGCGAGCCGGAAACATAAAACTGATTGACGATATAATTCGCTGCGAGCCGGTAAGAAAGGTAAAGAGCCATGATGACCATGGCCATGTTAGCAGCGGGATATTCCCTGCCGTAAGCGAGGCTCTCACGCACCCTCCGCGCCACATTGCGCAAAATCACATCCGTCATATTAAAGACGCCCTTTTTTGCATCAGTTTTTCTCCAACACGACTGCCCAAAACCTCCGCCTCGGCTTTCACCCCTTCCGCCTCAGCAAACCAGCATTGCTTTCCATCTTCAGAAGCAAGCATGGCGCTTAGATATAGCTGATCCTGCCGCACTTGCGCGTATCCTGCAACCGGCGTGCGGCAAGAACCATCCACCCTGGCAAGCAGCGCCCGTTCGCAGGTCACGGCCAGCATGGTAGGGACATGATTAAGCCCCGTCAACAACGCACGCGTGGCTTCGTCCGTTTCGCGACATTCAATGCCAAGCGCTCCCTGCCCCACCGCCGGAATGCATTGCTCCACAGAAAGCGGAATTCCTGGAAGAGGCTGCATCTTTAAGCGCTTCAGCCCCGCCATGGCAAGCATGGTGGCATCCGCCGCGCCGCTATTGATTTTATTCAAACGCGTCTGCACATTGCCTCGCAACGGCGCTATCTTTAAGTCCGGGCGCACGCGCAGCACCTGCACCTGCCGGCGCAAGGAAGCGGTGCCAAAAACCGCATGTTCGGGGAGCGCTTCGAGCGAGGAAAATCCAGGCGCAATCAGCACATCACGCGGATCTTCGCGCTCAGGCGTGCAGGCGAGCATCAATCCTTCCGGCAGCAGAGTCTGCATATCTTTGGCCGAATGGACCGCCAGATCAATCTCCCGCTTAAGGAGCGCCAGTTCCAGCTCTTTGGTAAAAAGCCCTTTGCCGCCAAGCGCAGAGAGCGATCCGGCTTGCATCGCATCGCCGCTGGTCATCATAGGCACTAGCTCGATAGCGCCTTCTTCGGCCAAATGCGGATGCAATGCCATCAAACGCTCTCGCACCCAGTGAGCCTGCGCAAGCGCCAGCGGACTTTTTCGCGTCCCTATTTTAAGAGGCAATGGTGGTTGTTGGTTGGTAGATGACAATGGTTTTTATGCCAAGTATGGTTCAAAATCACTGCCAATACATAACCTACCGCAAGCATGTATGTCACCACCAATCACCAACCACCACTCACCCCTCGCCGTTTTGGGCATTGAATCCAGCTGCGATGAAACGGCGGCGGCGATTGTCAGCGAACGCGGGGAAATCCTCTCCAATATTGTGCATTCGCAAATCAGCGAACATTTACCTTATGGCGGCGTGGTGCCGGAAATTGCCGCGCGCGCGCATATGCAGCACATCGACAGCGTCATCCGCGCCGCACTGGCGGAGGCCAACATGCGCCTGCCGGAACTTTCCGGCATTGCCGCAACGTGCGGACCGGGATTGATCGGCGGGGTGATTGTGGGATGCATGACCGGCAAAGCGCTCGCCTCCGTTCATCAGAAACCCTTTATTGCGGTCAATCATCTAGAAGGCCATGCCCTCACGGCGCGGCTTACGCATCACGTGGAATTTCCCTATCTGCTGCTGCTGGTATCGGGTGGGCATTGCCAGTTTCTTATCTGCAAGGGGGTGGGAGACTACATACGCCTCGGCGGCACGCTGGATGATGCGCTTGGCGAAGCCTTCGATAAATGCGCCAAAATGCTTGGGCTTGGCTATCCGGGCGGCCCAATGGTGGAGCAATATGCCCGTGAAGGGAATCCAAACGCCTATCCTTTTCCCACACCGCTGCAAGACCGCAAGGGGTGCGATTTTTCTTTCTCTGGCCTAAAAACCGCCGTGCGCGCCGCCATTATCGCATTGCGCGCCGGACGGGAGTCGCTCTCCCGCAGCCAGACTGCCGATATTTGCGCGTCTTTCCAGTGGGCCGCTTTTGCCAGCGTACAAAACCGGCTGGAGCACGCCGTTGCCATGTTCCACGAGTATTTTCCGCACGCAACGACGCTGGTGGTAGCAGGCGGAGTCGCCGCCAACGCCATGCTGGCCGAAAAACTGACTCAATTCGCCGCCACTCATAAACTCACCCTGGTAATTCCGCCTGCAAAGCTTTGCACGGATAACGCCGCCATGATCGCCTGGGTGGGCGTGGAACGGCTACGCCTTAACCTATTGGACGGACTTGATTTTGAACCAAGGCCCCGCTGGCCTTTGGCGGAGTAAAAAAGTTTGCTTTTTGAAAGAAAATTAATTTAAGTTAGGAAAAACATCGCTTCTAATCGCCTTAAAATAAATCCGGCATAACGCGGTTGCAACGTATAGCATTTATTCGCATGCCATTCGCGGACAACAGATTCAAAAGTGGTTGCATGCTTAAGAACCATAAGACGCTTTGCTTCTTGCTTGACCTGCATGGGATCGCTACCAGTGGCGAGTGTTTTACGTGCCTGGATATGCTTTTCCCGCGCTTCGGCAAGGGTGACATCAGGATAAGAGCCAAGCGCCAGCGACTTTTCCTTGCCAAGAAAACGATATTTGTACCGCCACCATTTGCTGCTGGTGGGCTGCATTAGCAAGAATAGCCCACCACCATCCGTTATCTTGTAAGGCTTATCCTTGGGCTTCGCATTTCGTATAGCAACATCGGTCAAGGGCATG
>CAZRJZ010000005.1:12664-14509 GCA_964600465.1 uncultured Rickettsiales bacterium | reverse complement strand
TATTATATTAATTGGTGCTGCAGCGTGGTGGGCGGTTTTGTCCATTCAAAGCCGTCTACAGCGCCGCAAGACTGACAAAGCACGCTCCATGCTTCGGTGAAGTGATGGCACTCTTTGCATACCCAGCGTTCTTCATTGCTTACATTGGCAGCCTTAACACGCCAGTTGGCGGCAGCCTCGGTATTTCGAAGATCCCTCTCTTCCAAATCGGCAAGGGTTGCATAGATGCGGACGGTAGGGGAGGCGGCCACTGCGCGTTCCAGGCTACTGCGCGCTGTTTTCCAGTCGCTGGCCTGCATAGCGGCGCGCGCCAGCAGCACGGCGCTCTCCGGATGTTCCGGCCGGGCCGAGGAAAGTTTTCTGGCAAGCTTGACGGTAAGCGCTGCCGGCCTTTCCTGGGCCATACGCATAACGGCGTCGGTGAGCAACGGATGTGGCCCAAGTTTCCAGGCGCGCTTTAAAACATTGGCGCTTTCGGTGAAGCGCTTTTCCTCCATCAGTAATGTGGCATAAAAAGCCGCCACGGGCGCAAGCGCTGGAAGGTGCGAAAAAGCGCGCTCCGCTTCAAAAAGCGCGCCTGGCATGTCTTTGGTTTCTGCAAAAGCCTGCGCACGCGCGAAGTGCAGCAACGCACGCCAGCGCTTGGCGATGTACCGGGTGATGACGCGTTGCCATACGGCCTTTTCAACGGCTTGCTGTGCCTGTTGCCATTGACGCGATTGGAGAGAAATCTGGAAAAGCGAGCGGTAAGCGTGAGGATTTTTGGGGTCTGTGTCTTTGGCTTGCCAGGCGAGCTTTTGCGCTTCGATGAGATTTCCTTGACGAGCGTTGTATTCCGCTAAACTGCGTGCCGCCAAAGCGCGGGTCTCGGGGTGTTTAAGCATTTTCTCCAGCGCGGCGCGCGTGCGAGGTTCATCGTGCTCCAGCTTGGCTAATTGGGCGTCAAGCAAACAGGTAATCGCGGTATCGCCTAAATATTTATGAGCGCGTTTGGCGTAACGTTTTGCGCGTTCGGGTTCGGCACCGCTAAGCGAGACCATGGCTTGCGCTGTGGCCTGTAAGCCGCGTGCCTGATTGCGATGTTGGCGTAAACGGCGTATACGCCTGGGCGCATGAAGAATAAAGCGAATCGTCAAATAGGCAGTGGAAAGAAGGGCGGTTGCCAGAAGTACGAAGAGCAGTAAAAATGCCGCGCTGGTTTCAATTTTGTAGCCCTGCCATACGATACCCGCGTAACCGGGAACGGAAGCGATCCATGCGCTAAGAATCGCCGCTGCTATAATGAAAACGAGGTAAAAAAATATCCGCAGCATTAGGGCAATAAGGGTGTAGGGTTAACTGATTGCGATTGCAGAACAATGGCTTGTCGCAAGGAGTTCAGGGCTTTGTTGCGGAGTTTGTAATTTTCGGCCTGCTCAAGCCAGCCGGCGAACGCCGCGCGCCGCGCGGAGGGAAGTGTTTCAATCTCGCGCATGGATTGGGCCACATTACCGTTTTTCAAGGCATGTTCAGCGCGTGCAACAATCGCGTCCGGCTCCGATCCTTCCGCATCCCCGATTCTGCGAATGCGCACCAGCGACGAAAGATTGTGGCGGATGATCGGCCACAGGCCCTTTCCCTGATCTTCCGCCGGTAATGGGGCTAACGCGTTGGGGATGATGGCGTTGAAGCTCTCGCGCAAAATATCCAGCGTTCCGATTCCTTTATCCGCGTAGGGCTGCAGCGCGTTTAACGCCAGTTGAATATCGGTGTTTTCCGGCGCGAGGGATGAGAAGCGTTGCAGGGCGTCTGCGTAAGGCGCTCCGGAGCGTGTAGATTCTGCCAAAATATCGTACGCTTGCCATA
>CAZRJZ010000005.1:0-12654 GCA_964600465.1 uncultured Rickettsiales bacterium | reverse complement strand
CGCTTTTTTGCGCCGCCTGCTGGCTGGAGCTGATTTTTTGTTTCAGGGCGTCTGTCTGCGCCGCCTGCTCCTGGAGTTGCGCCTGGAGCGCTTCTAAGGATTCCGGCGTGGGAGCGCTTGCGGTATTTTCCGCTATTTTCGCTTGTAGATCCTGCACTTTTTTCTCCAGCACAACAATCTGCTGCTCTAATTCCTCGCTATTGCCTAGATTGACAGGCGGCGGCGGACCGGGAGTGGCTGGAGGCGGGGGCGGTGCGGCGGCATGAGAGGGAGGGCGCTCCGCCTGCACAGGAAGAGAATGCGCCAGCGTGCGGGGCAATATATGTGCAAAAAACGCGTATCCTGCCGCAAGCAAGCCAAAAGTAACCAGCCAATTACGCAATTGCCCGGATGCTGCCGGCGAAGGGCGCGTATCTGCGCCATGAGCGGCGCTTCCGTCTAATTCTTCCGTCATGGTGACACTGTAGCCCGGTCTTTTGCTGTTGTCCATACTCTGTGCAATCGCCCGGGCGCTTGGAAGGCCGCAGAGTGTGACGCTACGCCATGCGATTGCTTTTGCTGTGTCTGCAATCTGCACGCTTAAGCAAATGCAATGAAGGCGCGCGGCATCGTTTTCTAATTTCGCGTGTTTAATGAGCCGGATGAACGTTTTTGCTGTGCGAACAGAGCATAAAACCACATGGTCAATGGTGCTTTGCTTGAGCTGATCTATCAGTTCTGCGCTTAACGATTCTGAGGGAAGCGCCTCGTAACATTCGATTTCCTGCAGCGCGACAGCATGCGCCGCAAGGGCATTTTTTATATCAAAGGCAACCGTTTTGCCACGTAAATAACACAACGGCGTATCATTAGGCGATGCATGTTCTAAAATGGTTTTTACAAGCGATGCAACATTTCCCCCTGCGGCAATAACATGCGCGCAATGCTTAGCCTTTGCGCCGGAAGCCGTGGCCTTGCCTACGCAATAAACCGGTAAGGCCGAATGAAGCGGAAGCGCGTGCAGCGCATGCCGGCTGGTAAGGATAAAGCCGCTGATCCCGCCCATAGTTAGTCCGCTGACTTCTTCAGCGGCCTGGCTGCGGGGGTGGATCGAAAGCAAAGGGTGAATAACGCATGCATAGCCCAGCGCCTTCAGCCCGGCAGCCAGCGCTTCAGAATCTCCTTGCGGACGGGTAAGTAAGACACATGACTTAAACATGGGGAAACGGCAGTATTTCGATCACCACCATGGCCTGCGCATACTCTCTTTCATCGCTTAAGCTTAAATGGATAGGAAAGCGGGTCCGGTTATGATAGCAGCCGCGCACATTCGCAAATGCCTCACCTTGCAGAATGACCAGGGGTTTTCCCATATCATTATTGATAATTTCAACCTCATGGAAACGTAAACCGGCGCCGATACCGCAGCCCAGCGCTTTTGCGCAGGCTTCTTTAGCCGCAAATCGCTTGGCGACATAGGCGGCGGCTTGAGAGTAATGCTCGCCGTAGCGCCTACTCAGTAACGCTTCTTCGCGGGGGCTGAAGATTTTTTGGACGAAGCGGTTTCCTTGCTTCAACAGCAATGCCTGAATCCGTTCAATATGGACAATATCGGTGCCGATTCCATGAATCATGCGGCGTTATCCATGACAGCGCGCATGTGCGCCACGGCCTGGGTTATGCCGGTAAACACGCTTTGCGCAATTAAAAAATGCCCGATATTCAGCTCCCGTATTTCAGGAATGGCGGCAATATCAGGCGTGTTTTCATAAGTTAAGCCATGCCCTGCATGCACCTCCAGCCCCAGCGCGGCGGCATGGGCGCTACCGCTACGCAGCGCTGCCAGGTGAGGCGCGGCGTCCTTGGCATTGGCGTAATCGCCGGTGTGCAACTCCACCACGTCTGCGCCAGCAGTTTTTGCGGCGTTTATCTGATCCGCCTGAGGTGCAATAAATAGGGATACGCGTATGCCCGCCTGCTTAAAAGGCGTAATATACGGCGTTAGTTGATGACAATAACGCACCACGTCCAGCCCTCCTTCGGTGGTCAGTTCCTCGCGTTTTTCCGGAACCAGGCATATTGCATGTGGACGGATACGTAGAGCGAATTGGCGCATTTCTTCCGTCATGGCCATTTCAAGATTAAGGGGCAGCGCAACTTCCGCGCGGAGGCGTTCAATATCTGTATCCCGTATATGCCGCCGGTCTTCGCGCAGATGCGCGGTGATTCCATCGGCGCCGCCTGCTTGCGCGGCTAAAGCGCCGCGGATAGGGCAGGGCGCAGCGCCGCCTCGCGCATTGCGTAATGTGGCGATGTGGTCAACGTTAACGCCTAAGCGCAGGCGTCGATTGGGAATGTGCTGACGGGGCATGACAATATCATGCTTATCATCGGCGCAAGCTTGGCTCAAAGCACTTTTTCCGGATATTCGCACCAGCGGCGGATAAGGCACTGGCCGCACAGCGGCTTGCGCGCTTTGCACACATAGCGTCCATGGAGGATAAGCCAATGATGCGCATGTGTTTTCCAGTGTTCTGGGATGGATTTTTCGAGCGCCGCCTCTGTTTGTAACGGCGTGGTGGTATGGCACAGGCCCAGACGGTTGCTGACCCGAAAAACATGCGTGTCAACCGCAATTGCCGGTTCTCCGAGCGCGCAATTGCGCCAGACGTTAGCCGTTTTCCGGCCTACGCCGGGAAGGGTTTCCAGCAATTCTCCGCTGGTGGGAATATTGCCTGCATACTCTTCCACCAGCATACGGCTGAGCGCGATAATATTTTTTGCTTTGCTGTTAAAAAGACCAATGGTTTTAATGTATCGGCGTAAATTCTCCTCTCCCAGCAGCGCCATTTTCTCTGGCGTGTCGGCTACCTTAAACAATGCGGGCGTGGCTTTATTGACGCCTGCATCGGTCGTTTGCGCGGAGAGCACAATGGCCACGAGCAATGTGTAAGGATTGGTGAAATAAAGCTCCGTACGCGGTTCCGGCTCGGCCTCTGCCAGGGTGGAGAATATTTTTTCGATCTTTTGTTTGTTCATACGTTGCGGTTAGGATAGTAACGTCTAAATCATGGCTGCCATGTTAACATATTATGCTCACTAATAAAGTTGGTTTTTAAGCGATGACCAGACCTGTCATGTTCCTGCGCGCCTGGGCAAAATCCCCAATGAAAGTGGGCGCCATTGCTCCCAGCAGCAAGGCATTGGCGTATTGCATGGCGGCGCAAGTGGATTTACGGGAAGAAGGCGTTATTGTAGAGGTAGGCGCAGGAACCGGCGCGGTAACGCAAGGTCTTCTGGCCCGTGGCGTACCGCATGATCGCTTGATTGTGATTGAGCGGGAAAAAAACTTGGCGCGAGTGCTGCGGCGGCAATTCCCGGGCTTGCGTGTTTTATGCGCTGACGTTGTTCATCTTGCCGATACCTTGAAGAAGTTGGAAGTGACGTACGTGAATGCGGTGGTTTCCAGCCTGCCGCTCTTGAGCATGCCGAAAGTGGTGCAAGAGCAGATTGTGGAGCAAATGGTGGGTGTGATTGGAGCGCAAGGAAAAATTATTCAGTTCACTTACGGCCCAAAATCACCGGTCAATAAAACCTTGCGCCGTAAAAACGGTATTTATGCCAGGCGCATCAAGCGTATCTGGATGAATATTCCCCCTGCGATGGTATGGGTGTATCGTAAATCCAATCCGCAAGCGGGAACAACGGCGCTAAACACGTAAAAATTTACGGACGCCTCTACTTGACCCGCCTTACGGTTGTGGTAGGCTCTCTGCCATGGCCTCTGGATTGCTTCCTCCTTTGCAGCGTTTTTGGAGCGGCATTAAGCGCGCGCCTGCAAGCGTGGGCGCTTATATAACGCAGATTTCCGCGGTGCCGGACTTAAAATCCGAAATAGAGTTGCTGACCTCCTATTCCTCCGACACTATTTACCGGCTGCGTTACGACACCATGCGCTACGACTATATCAGCCCTTCCGTGCAGCGCCTGTTGGGGTATACGCCGGAAGAAATGCATGAGATGAACATCCGCTCCCTTATCCTGGAAACGCGCATTGTGAATGATACCTTAAAACCGGTGGAATCGTTCGGGGCGCTGGAAGAAACCCGCAAGCGCGGCGAGGTAAATAAATGGCAGGCCGATTATCTGATCTGCACGAAAGATGGGCGCGAAGTATGGATCTCGGATGTTTCATTCCCCTGGTATGATGACAAAGGCGCCATCGTCGGATCGGTAGGGAGTTTGCGCGACATCTCCGATCGCGTGGAAGCTGAAGCGCGGGCGCGGACGGAAATCCAGCGTATGGCCAGCACGGATATTTTAACCAATCTTGCAAACCGCCACCGGTTCTTTACGCGCCTGGAAGACGAGTTGAAGCGCATTAAGCGAAACCGCGACGATTTGGCAATCATGCTGATAGACATTGATCACTTCAAAAAAATTAATGCCGAACATGGCTATTACATAGGCGATACGGTGATTAAAGGCGTGGCTGGCATTATTGCCTCCTGCCTGCGCGAGACCGATACAGGCGCACGCATCGGCGGCGAGGAATTCGGTGTGATTTTGCCCGAAACTCCAGCAGCGGGAGCCTTTTGGGTTGCCGAGCGGATCCGCGCCGGGATAGAAAAACACGATTTTCCGTCCGAATCCACGCGCCCTATTCATTGCACCGTATCCATTGGTATTGCCAGCGCCAGGTTCGACGAGCACGCGGATGCGGTAACGCTTTATAAATCCGCCGATACGCGGCTCTACATCGCCAAAAGCACCGGCCGCAACCAGGTATCAATGGACGAACTAATGGAGCTGCATTGAGCGAAGATTCTCCCGTTTGGGCGCTTGGCCTGATGTCCGGCACGTCGCTGGACGGGGTGGATGCGGCGCTGATTAAAACCGATGGCCGTACGGTGCAGGAATTCGGCCCGTGGATTACGCTTCCTATGCCTGGTGGACTGCGCGACCGTCTACGTAAGGCCATGGCCGGCGAAGGCGATATTTTACAGCTGGAAAGAGACGTGACCGTACTCCATGCCGAAGCGGTGGCGGAGTTGCTCTGCAATGCGGAGTTAGATGCGGCAAGCATTGCGGTTGTTGGATTTCACGGTCAGACCATTGCCCATCGTCCGCAAGAAGGTCTCACCTGGCAGATTGGTAATGGCGCATTGCTTGCCAATAAAACCGGTATTGATGTCGTGTGTGATTTCAGGCGCGCCGATATGGCCGCAGGTGGGCAGGGCGCGCCGCTGGTGCCGCTCTTTCACGCGGCGGTGATGGCTAGTCAGCCAAAGCCGGTGGCAGTGCTCAACATCGGCGGCGTTGCCAATGTTACCTGGATTGGCGGAGATTCGGCGTTTGATCTTCTTGCTTTCGATACCGGGCCAGGCAACGTCATGCTCAATGAATGGTGCCTGGAGCGGACGGACGCGGCGTATGACAAGGGTGGAAAATACGCGCAAGCTGGCAGGGTGCATGAAAGGTTAGTGCAGGTATTTTTGAGGGATGATTATTTTAACGCTCAGCCGCCGAAATCCCTAGACCGGAACCATTTTTCCCTCACGCCTTTTAACGCGCTTTCTTTAGAAGACGGGGCCGCTACGCTCAACGCGTGCATGGCCGCTTCAGTGGCGCGGTCGTTGCCCTATTTTACGCAAGCGCCGACGCGTTGGTTTATATGCGGCGGCGGCAGGCATAATCCGGCCATAATGCGAAGGTTACGCGAAAGTTTAGGCTGCAGCGTGGAGCCGGTTGAAAAAATCGGTTTGCAAGGCGATGCCATGGAAGCGCAAGCATTTGCCTATCTTGCCGTACGGTCATTGCGTGGCTTGCCGCTCACGCTGCCTTCCACCACGGGCGTAAAGCGCGCTTCAGGCGGTGGGGCGTTCTACCGTGCGAACACGGCCGGCGAGGGTTAGGCGGCCAGGCTTTTTTGCATGAAATTGCTTAAGCGGCGAGAAAAAGCGGCGGGGTCAGCCACTTCTTCGCCTTCTAAAATACGTGCCTGATCGAGCAATAACCAGACGGTGTCTTCCACTTCCGGTGCGCAAGCGTGTTGCTGAATTCTATCGGATAACGCCTTGATAATGGGGTGCTGCGGGTTAATCTCCAGAATCTTGGCGGCCGATTGCAGGAGCTGCTTTTGCTCCACCAAAAACCGCTCCAGCCGAATATCCATGGCGCCCTCTTCCACTGCCAGGCATACGGCGCTTCCACCCAGTTTGGTGGTGGTGCGGACATCGCTTACCTGATCACCTAAAATTTCCTTCATGCGCGCAATCAGCGCTGCGATCTGACCATCGGCATTGCTCTCGGCTGATTGTGGGCCTTCTTCTTTTTCGTCCTGCTTACCAAAATGGTTGAGGTCGATATCGGCGCGGGTGATGGATTTAAACCGCTTGCCTTTATATTCCGGCATAAGGCTGAGCCAGAAATCGTCCACATGATCGCTCATGAGGAGCACTTCAACGCCGCGGCTGCGGAACCCCTCTAATTTGGGATTGGTGCGCACGCTCTCCAGCCGTTCTCCGATGAGGTAGTAGATTTCTTCCTGCCCGTCTTTCATGCGTCCGATATAGTCGTCCAATGTGGTGCGTTGATCGCCGGACGTGGTGTCGAAGCGGCAGGCATCTAAAATTTGTTCGCGTGGGCTGTTTGCCTCACACAACCCTTCTTTCAGCGTGGATCCAAAATTATTCCAGAATGCATCGTAAGCATCGGCGTCATGCTCCAGTTTTTTCCGTAAATCAGCAAGCACGCGCTTGGCTACGGATTCGCGGATTTTTGTCACCACCGGATTGGCTTGCAGTGTTTCCCGGCTGATATTGAGCGGCAGGTCTTCCGAGTCGATCACGCCGCGTAAGAAACGTAAATAGTGCGGCACCAGATCCACGCCCTCATCGCTGATGAACACGCGTTTGACATAAAGCTTCACGCGGCGTTTGCGGTCTGGGTGGAAAAGGTCAAATGGCCGAATGGAAGGAATGAACAACAGGTAGGTGTACTCGAGCTTTCCTTCTACTTTATGATGCAGGGTCAGCCATGGTGCATCCGGCGAATGGCTCACATGGCGGTAGAATTCCTGGTATTGTTCTTCCGTGATCTCCGCTTTGGGCCGCACCCAAAGGGCCGAGGCTTTATTTGCGGTTTCTTGTTGTCCTTCCTCGCCCGTAAGCGTGATGGGGAAAGAAATATGATCGGAATAAGTCTGGATAATATGACGTAGGCGGAAGAAATCCAGGTAGTCTTGCGCATCTTCTTTTAAATAAAGGGTTATTGCAGTGCCGCGAGGCGTTTCCTGCCCCGCTTCTTCCACCGTGAATTCTCCCGTTCCTTCTGAGATCCACCGGTATGCGTGCCGCTCTTCTGCTTGCCGCGAGATAACCTCTACTTTGTCCGCCACCATAAAGGCGGAGTAAAATCCCACGCCGAACTGGCCGATAAGGGAGAGGTCTTTTTTGTTGTCGCCGGTAATGTGGGAGAAGAACTCTTGCGTGCCGGATTTGGCAATGGTGCCAAGGTTTCGGATCAGTTCTTCACGCGTCATGCCGATGCCGTTGTCTCGCACGGTAAGCGTTCGGTCCGATTTATTAAAAGAGATATGGATGCCTAAATCGCCCCCTTCCGCTAGCAAGTCAGGGGTGGTTTGCGCCTGGTAGCGCAGCTTGTCGCAGGCATCGGAAGCGTTGGAAATAAGCTCGCGCAGGAAAATGTCGCGGTTGGTGTAGAGCGAATGAATCATTAATTGCAGTATCTTGCTGATTTCTGCAGAGAATTGAAGGGTCTCGGTGTTCTTTTGCGTCATGGTCGTGTTTCTGTTAGAATGAACGTAGTTTTTGTTAAAAACGCATATGGAACCCACAATGCATTTCTTCAAGAGCCTGCTGGTATTTTCCCTCATAAGCCTTCCCCTATATGCTGAGAATGCCAAGCTGGACGCGGATTTGGCCTATAAGGCGCAATTTGGCCGCGCTGATGACATCCCTATTCTTACCGCCCAGGGCGCAAGCCCGGATGCGAAGAATGAAGCAGGAGCGCCCGCGCTTGTGGTGGCGTCTCAGCGCCAGGACGGCAATGCGGAGTCCATGCTGAAAGCGCTGCTTGAAGTGGGCGCAAATATTGATGCGGTCGATCAAGATGGCCGCTCGGCGTTGCATCATGCAGCCATGTTGGGCAAGGCTAAGCTCGTTGAGCTTTTAATGGAAAAAGGCGCGAATTCCTATGTGCAGGATAAATTTGGCAATTATGCTGCCGGGCTGGCGTTTCAAGCGGGGCAGAAGGAGGTCTATCAATACATCACGGATTTTGTTGAAAAACAGCGCGTGGAGCGTGCGGAATCCTATAAGAAATATAATGAAACCATAGAAAAACAATATGCGGACGTAAAGAAACAACTGGAGCAATATAACGAAAAGTTGATACAGCGGCAGGAAGACATACGTCAGGGGAACGCGGAAAAGCGCAGTCAGAAAGAGATAGAGCAGCAAGAGCAGGAACGTTCTGCTCTGGAGGCGCAGTTAGAGCGTAAACGCCTCGAGAAAGAAGCGGCGGCTGAAAAAGCGAAGAAACTGGCTGAGTCTTATCGGTCGGAAGGGTTCAAGAACGATATTCGGGCGTTGGCGGTAAAGGCGTGTGGTTTTCAGTACTGGTCTTATTGTAAAAAAGTGCGTGTAAAAACCGAGTATACCCCCCAGCAGCTGGATGGGGTAATTGATGCGCATGCGCAGGCCGTAGAGCAGATGAGCGCGCAGATGAAGGAGCAATATGCCTTAAAAGAGGACTATGTCCAGGGCATCAGCAAACTCGCGCAGCAGACTGTCTTTAGGGTGCTTAAAGAATATGGCTCTAATGCTACCCTGGCCAGCAATGGTGTTGGTACAAAAGCAGATGCGCAACAGCGCTGCCATGAAGTGGCGGAAGATTTGAATCTTGGCGGAATCAGTTATTATGAGGAAGTGCCGGAGAAAAAAGAAAAGTCAGTGCATTCCGGCGGCGGTATGTCGGGCGCGCCCCGGGGAACGTCCGGGGCCTCACCCGCGCCCTCACTGGGAAGGGCGATGAAGCCATAGGATATGCTTTGCCTTGGCTCAAGGACAGCTGCCGCTCACGCCGCCAAGATTATTAACGATTTCCCCTGCCACGCCAATCACAATCGCGCCAACCAGATGGATTAACGCCAATCCCCAAGTGCCCTTGCCCAGCAGCATCAGGATGCCGAAAATAATCAGTGCGATGATGGACAGCACGTAACAGGCCTGCGTGAATGCGTTGCTGATATTGCACAGGCCCTGCTCAAACGCATTCGAAGCCAGCGCAAGCTCCGGGAAAATGAGTAATAATATCGCACAGAGAAGGTATGGTCTTAAATATATCGGCATAATGTCTTTATTAACAAATAATGCCCAGTATAGGGGGATTTGATGCTCCGATCAATAAATATGCCTTTTGTTTTAAGTCTAAAAAATCCATGAATGCCACGTTGCGCCGGCTCGAATTTTGTTTTATCGCATAACGGATGACTTTATTTCTCACCAACACGCTAACGCGGAAAAAAGAGGCTTTTCAGCCCCAAAATTCCAGCAATATCCGCATGTATGTCTGCGGCCCCACGGTGTATGACCGGGCGCATTTAGGCAATGCCCGTGCCGTGGTGGTGTATGACGTGCTGTTTCGGCTGTTGCGGCAGATCTACGGCGCAGAGCATGTTTGTTATGCACGCAATATTACGGATGTGGATGATAAAATAAATGCTGCGGCAAAGAAAAATAATGAGCCTATATCGGTGCTTACCGAGCGTGTTACTGGCTGGTTTCATGCGGATATGGCGGCTTTAAATGTGCTTGCGCCCACCCATGAGCCACGCGCCACGCAGCATATTGCCCATATGATTGCGATAATTCAGCGGCTGCTTGATAAGGGGTTTGCTTACGTAAGCGCCGGCCATGTCCTATTTGCGGTAAGCCAATACGCTGCCTATGGCGCGCTTTCAGGGCGGAACACCGATGATTTGGTGGCGGGGGCACGGGTAGCGGTGGAGAGTTATAAGCGTGATCCGGGGGATTTTGTACTCTGGAAACCGGCCGATGGGGAGGATGATGCGTCTTCCGTGTTTGACTCTCCCTGGGGAAAGGGGCGTCCTGGCTGGCATATTGAATGCTCTGCCATGAGCAGTGAGTATCTGGGGCAGGGGTTTGATATTCACGGCGGCGGCGCGGATTTAATGTTTCCGCACCATGAAAACGAGATTGCGCAGAGTTGCTGTGCGCATGGAGAATCAGCGCCCTTGCCGCCGTCGGGGTTTGCAAAAATTTGGATGCATAACGGCTTTCTTACGGTAAACGGGGAGAAAATGAGCAAGTCCTTAGGTAATTTTATTACCGTGCATGATCTGCTGGAGCGGGGCGTTAAAGGGGAGGTGATCCGTTTTGCGCTACTTTCTACGCATTACCGTAGCCCTTTGGATTGGAACGATAAGCTGCTGGAGGACGCTAAAAAGACGCTCGACAGCTGGTATCGGAGTCTGGCCGATAGTGCGCCCACAACCCGGGGTGCGGAGGAGGAAGTGGAATATCTCTGCGATGATCTCAACATGGCGAAGTATTTCAGCGCCATGCACGCCGCTTCTGCGCAAGCGCGGCTGCGGATGGGAAGATTGATCGGATTTTTTAATGAGTCTGCCACATCGTGGTTTCACGCAACCGCTTCCGGGCTGGATACACGTGCGATTGATGACCGTATCGCAGCGCGTCACGTTGCTAAAAAAGCCAAAAACTGGGCGGAGGCGGACAGGATCCGCAATGCCCTGGCTGCAGAAGGGATACTGCTGGAGGATCGCCCGGATGGAACTACCGATTGGCGGAAAGTGTAAACTTAAGGATGATGCAGGCCTTGAGGAGAAAGGGTAAAAATTTCATACCCGTCGCCGGTAACGCCGATGCTGTGCTCAAACTGAGCGGATAGGGATTTATCCCGCGTGGTAACGGTCCAGCCATCATGGCTGCTTAAGATGGTCGGAAATTTCCCCGCGTTTATCATCGGCTCAATGGTAAAGAACATGCCTTCTTCAAGCACCATGCCCTTACCGGGTTTTCCATAATGCAGCACGCTGGGTGCGGTATGGAAAACTTTTCCCAATCCATGTCCGCAGTAATCCCGCACCACCGAGAAGCGCTGCGCCTCCGCATGCGTTTGGATCGCATGTCCGATGTCTCCGAGCGTTGCGCCGGGACGCACCTGCTCAATGCCTCGCATCATAGCTTCGTAAGTGATCTGGCAAAGCCGCCTAGCTTTCACATTCGGCTCTCCCACCCAATACATGCGGCTGGTATCTCCATGCCAGCCATCTACGATGACGGTGACGTCAATATTGATAATATCCCCGTTTTTAAGCCGTTGCTGGCCGGGAATGCCGTGGCAGACCACATGGTTCACAGAGGTGCAAACGGACTTCGGGAATCCACGGTAGCCAAGCGGCGCAGGAATCGCGCCGTTTTTTACAATCATTTCATGGCAGAGCGTATTGATTTCCTCGGTGGTAATGCCTGGATTCACGTGTCCGCCAATCATGTCGAGCACTTCCGCGGCAAGCCTGCCTGCTTTGCGCATGCCTTCAAAGTCAGCCGGCGAGTGGAGCACCACTGGCGCACCTTCTAAGGCAGAATCATCATCCATATCGCCCGGATAGTTTTGCATAAGAGGGCCTATTTAATTGATCCGGTAATCTCCAAGGGAGGGTATCGTAACGTCATGAGATTACCTGGAATGCAGGAAATGGTGCCGCTTATCCGATTTGAACGGATGACCTACCGCTTACAAGGCGGTTGCTCTACCCCTGAGCTAAAGCGGCGCGAGCGTGAAATTAAGGAAATCAGCCCCATTTGGCAAGCATTATGGAGGAAAAATCTGATTCACGTCATTCATCCCGAGCCATGCCGCGAATCCAGGGGGCGGGGTTAATAGGTTGATTATCCTTTCGTAATTCAAGATAAAGCTGGGAATCTTCCGGGTTGTCTCCCATGCTTCCCACCGGCTCGCCTTCGTTGAGGACTTGTCCGGTCTGGACTTGAATTTTCTTAAAGCCCGCAAGCAGGGTATGGAAGTCATTGGTATGACGTAGAATAACAATGTTGCCATAATTTAGAAATGGTCCGGTAAAGACAACCTCTGCATCGAACGGCGCGGTGACGGTGGCGCTTTCCCGTGCCTGCAGCACGATGCCTTTGCGTTTGTCTCCACGCTGGCCGGATTCTCCAAATCTACGCAGCAGTTTGCCTGCCACGGGGGAACGGATATTGCCTTTGGCTTGCGAAAAAGGTCGTAAAGAGGCGCTTGCGCGATTAGTGCGTCTGGCTTTGGGCGCCGGTTCAGCTTCCGCTTCCGCTTTTTTAGCGGCTTCTGCTGCCGCTTTGGCTGCGGCTTTAGCCTCTTCTTCCGCTTTCTTTTCCGCTTCGGCGCGGACTTTTCTTGCCTGCTCCAGGCTTTCTACCAGGCCTTGCAGGTTCTCCGCCTTACGCGCAAGATCCGCCGAGAGTTTTCGTTGCTTGGCATAATCCGCATCGGTTTTTAAGAATTGTTCCGCACGGTCTTTTAGTTTCGTATCCAGGCTCTTTTGGTTTTTCTTTAATTTTTCCTGTTTGGCTTGCAGGGTATTGCGGCTTTCTTCTACTTTGCTTTTTAGCT
>CAZRJZ010000004.1:1173-15600 GCA_964600465.1 uncultured Rickettsiales bacterium | reverse complement strand
CGGAGCGCCTTACAAGGACTGGGAGCATTTTACCGTCACTTCCTGGCTCTATCCGTCCGGCACGGGGCTTTCTTTGCATAATGACGGCTCCAGCGTTTACACCGGAGCCTACGTCTATTTCTTAAGTCCTGAGTGGAAGCTGCATTGGGGCGGCCTGCTTTTAATGCTCGGCGCTGAGGCGAATCGGTTGATCGAGCAGCGGCGCACGGCGGAAGACGGGCGCTCTTTTTACCGCAAAAAATGGTTGCATGAGAGCGACCACAATACCATTGCCATGGAATCCGGCTACGCGCAGTGCATTTTTCCCAAACGGAACCGCATCGTGTTTATAGCCAATGATGCCTATCACATGGTAACCAAAGTCAATGCTTGCGCCGGAGACAATGTGCGCATGTCCCTGGCGGGATTTTTTAATAGAGAGAAGAAGAAAACATGAGTAAAATAACCAAAGAGCAGGCGCTTGGCAGTGGCGCATGGCCTATGGAAGAAGCTGCAAAGCTGGTTGATCGGTTTAAAAAAGCGCCGCCTGCTAAGGGTTATGCCTTGTTTGAAACCGGGTATGGGCCTTCGGGGTTGCCGCATATCGGGACGTTTATGGAGGTATTCCGCACCACGCTGGTGATGCATGCGTTCCAAAATATGTCCGATATCCCAACACGGCTTTTTTGTGTCTCCGATGACATGGATGGTTTGCGCAAAATTCCGGAAAATATTCCCAATCCGGAAATGGTGCGCGAGCATTTGGGCAAGCCGCTTACTGCCATTCCAGACCCTTTCGGTACGCATGCAAGCTATGGTGCGCATATGAATGCGCGGTTGTGTGGCTTTTTGGATCAATATGGTTTTGAATATGCGTTTTTAAGCTCAACCGAGCAGTATAAAAATGGCGTATATGATGCCAAACTTTTAGAAGTTCTAAAGCATTACGATGAAATTATGGCCGTTATGTTGCCCACTCTCGGAGAAGAGCGTCAGGCAACCTATAGTCCGTTTATGCCGGTGAGTCAGCAATCCGGCAAAGTGCTGCAAGCGCCGGTGGTGGCGAGGAATGTTGAAAAAGGCACTATCACTTACGTAGAAGACGATGGTGCGCAAGTGGAAATTCCTGTTACTGGTGGGCATTGCAAGCTGCAATGGAAACCGGATTTTGGAATGCGCTGGGCGGCGCTGGACGTGGATTTTGAAATGTACGGCAAAGACCACCAGCCCTCCGCGCCGCTTTATAACGCCATTTGCAAAATTGTCGGGGGCAGATGCCCGGAACAGTATGTGTATGAGCTATTTTTGGATGCGGAAGGGAAAAAAATTTCTAAATCCAAAGGCAACGGCGTGAGCATTGAGCAATGGTTGAGTTATGCGCCGCCGGAAAGTTTAAGCTATTACATGTATCAGTCCCCTCGTAAGGCTAAGCGCCTTTATTTCGATGTTATTCCGCGCGCAGTGGATGAATACCAGACTTACCTAGAAAAATACCGGAATGAAGATGCGGAAGCGCGCCTGAAAAATCCTGTATGGCATATTCATGCCGGTAATCCGCCAGCCCCGGAATCGGGTTTAAGCTTTAGTTTGCTGCTGAATCTTGCGAGTGCTGGCGGAGCAGAGGATGCTTCCGTGCTGTGGGGATTTATTGGCAAATACACGCCAGGCGCTAATGCTGAGAATAAGCCATTTTTGGACAAGCTTGTGCACGGCGCGGTGCAATATTACCATGATTTTGTAAAGCCGCAAAAGCGCTTCCGCGCTCCGACCGATATAGAACGTGCTGCACTGGAAGAGCTGGCGCAGTATTTACGTGACGCCGCGGAGGATGCTTCCGCTGAAGCCCATCAAACCGCTATTTACGAGATTGGCAAAAAACATTTCGGCCAGGAGCTGAAGCTGTGGTTTGGCGCATTATACGCACTGCTGCTTGGGGCTGAGCAAGGGCCGCGTATGGGGTCGTTCATTGCGGTTTTCGGAAGAAAAGAAACATTAGGCCTGGTGGAAAAAGCGCTAACCAGCATTCCCGCGGCCGCGTAGATCGGCAATATTGTTCCAGTAGGTTGAAGGCCCTCCTTTAAAAATGGAGGAGCCTGCCACCAGCACGTTAGCACCGGCTTGATGCGCCGCTTTTGCGGTTTCAGGGTTAATCCCGCCATCGACTTCCAGATCAATCAGGCGGCCGGATTTTTCAATCATCCGGCGAATGGATTGTATTTTATGTAACTGTGAAGGAATAAATTCCTGTCCACCGAATCCGGGATTAACGCTCATCACCAGAATGAGGTTTACTTCGTCCATTACGTATTGCAACGCGGACTCATGCGTGGTTGGCACGATAGAAACACCGCATTTGATTTTAAATGACTTAATTAATTGCAGCGTGCGATGTAAATGTGTGGTGGCTTCCGGATGCACGGTGATGATATCCGCCCCTGCTTGCACAAACGCCTCAATGTAGGCGTCTACCGGTGAGATCATTAAATGCACGTCAAATGGAAGATGGGTATGCGGACGCAGCGCTTTTATCACCGCCGGGCCAATAGTAAGATTAGGCACAAAATGCCCGTCCATTACATCGATATGAATATAATCCGCGCCAGCTTCGGTAACGGCGCGCACTTCCTCGCCTAAACGGGCGAAATCAGCGGAAAGAATGGAGGGAGCGATCTTTAGCATAAGGTAACCACCGCATCATGAAATGGCTCGATAACAGATATTAAAACTATTTTTATTATCTCGTCATCCACTTATCTCATTTTTTGCTATCTTTTCTCCAGTAACGTCATGAAAAATCCGTCCATTCCTCCGATTGCAGGCAAGAAGGAAGGAAATGTCCGCCAGCCATGGGCGTTTTTCTGCGCCATGCCCTCCAGCCGGTCAAAGGCGCCGGAGGGATGCAGCGTTACATCCGCACGGGATTGCAGCAACGCTTTTATTTGCTCTTCGCCTTCTTCCGGTTGCATGGAGCATACGGCATAGGCAAGCAAGCCATGGGTAGGTAATATATCAAGCGCGTGGTGTATTAGTGCACGTTGCAATGCTGCCAGTCTCTGTATGTCTTCTGGTGTACGATGCCGGCTTACATCCGGGTGGCGGCGCAGCGTGCCGGTGGCGGAGCAGGGCGCATCAAGCAAAATAATATCCGGAGGGGAGGTGGGCGTAAATTGGGTCGCGTCCTGCACCACGCAATCTGCGTGCAGGTGCAACCGCTGCAGATTCTCCCGGACACGGCGCATACGGGAAGAAGAAATATCCAGCGCCGTCACTTGCGCGCCGGCGGCAAGCAGCTGCATGGTTTTTCCTCCCGGCGCGGCGCACATATCCAGCACGTTTTTTCCGCGCACATCTCCCAGTAGCAATGCCGGTAAAGTAGCGGCGGCATCCTGCACCCACCATCTTCCTTCCGAAAATCCGGAAAGGGAGGTCAGTGAGTCAACCTCCTGCAAGCGTATGCTGCCGTTTGGAAGGAGCGTGGCATTTAACGTTTCCGCCCATTCGGGAGCTCGCTCTTTTGCCCAAATATCCAGCGGCGGTTCTTGCAGGATAGCACGGCAAACAGCCCGCGTTGTTTGCTCTCCGTGCGCTTGCCTCCAGCTCTCCCAGAGCCAATGCGGGACATTGATGCGTGCTTCGTCCTGCTGAGCGATAAGCGCCGCCCCCTCACGCACGACGCGTTGCAGCACGGCGTTGACCACGCCGCTAAACTTAGAAATATGCCGCTGCTGTTTTACCAACTCCACGGCGCTGTGCACCGCGGCGTGCGGTGGGGTTTTTAACCATATAAGCTGCGTGACGGCAATTCGCAATGTATCGTGCGCAAAACCCGCGTTATCCGGTAATGGGGTTTGGAGATAGTTTGAAAGCAGCGCATCAATCTGCCCGATGCGGCGCAACGTAGTTTTAACCAGCAATTGCACAAAAGCGCGATCCCTGGTTTCCAGCGCGGCAAAATCTTTATGGCGAGTCAGCTCCTGCTCTAAAAGCTGTTTACGCCTGAGCACCGGCCCAAGCAGCTGCGCAGCCACGCGTCTGGAGAGGAGTGTTGAAGGCGGATTGTCAGGCATGCGAAGATACGGTATACTGTGTTCTTGACGCGCGATAGGTATATTTAAGGATTTTTAAAATGGAAACTGTAGATACTTTCGCATGGGATGCAACCACGGATAAAGAGCCGGCGTCTTCAAACACGCAGGAAATGGTGCCTGCCGCTGTCCAAACCACGGAAGATCCAACGCGTTATGGGGACTGGGTGGTAAAAGGCCGCTGCATTGATTTTTAGAAGGATTTTTGCGATGAAATGGCTCATGCGCATTTGTACCGGGGTGATCGTGCTTTTAGCTTTGCTGGAGCTTATGAATATTTTTATGTTTGATGACGCTTTGCGTGCTGATCCGCAAAAAGTAGATCAGCTGCTGGCAGACCTGCAACCTATAACTGCCCCGCAGTTGGCGAAAAAAATCGACCATCCGGATGGAAAGCCAAGTTTTGTGTATATCTATGCTTCCTGGTGCCCGTATTGCCGGAAACTAATGCCGTTTATCACCAAAACCAACGCCACGCGGCTTACGAATTTTAATGTGTTTATGATCTCTGTGGATAAAGAGCCGAAAAAGCTAGCGCAATACCTGGTGGCACGCGGGTATGTGGACATGTTTACGCCGTATCTTTTCTTAAAAAAAGATTCCGAATCACTCAAGCAGGTACTTGATGCACGCGGTGTGGGTTTCGATGGAGCCATTCCGTTCCTGGCAATATTTGATAAAGCAGGAAAATTCAGGGGGGCTTCTACTGGAATGGGAAACTGGGAGGCGCTGGATGCAGAAATTAAGGAATTGCAAGGGGCCCCGAATTAGGGCGTGTGCATGGTGGCTGGGGGCGGGATCGAACCGCCGACCTTAGGCTTATGAGTCCTGCGCTCTACCGACTGAGCTACCCAGCCACAAACAAACGAAATCAGCGGCGAAATCTATGCGTTGAGCGGATAAGATGCAAGTGAAAACTGCCCTCCGCAAGCGGCGGAGGCAGCGAGGCTAAGGTTTTTCTTTTGCAAAACCTTAGCCGCAGCGGTGAGGGCTCCATAGCGCTAAAGCTAATGCCCCGCCCTCCCCAGAAATCCGGCAAGCAAGCTTACGCGGACTTCTTCCCTCTCCCGCAAGCGGGAGAGGGAGTATCTACGCCGCGCCGCGCGCCAGTGTCCACTGGTCCAGCATCTGCCGTCCGCCCTGGTTTTCCAGGAAGTTAACAAAGGCAATCACCACTTTGCGGTCATAACGCGTATCAACGCTATCGAGCAGAAGGCGCATCGCTCGCTCGGGAGCGAAAGCGGCGCGGTAGGAGCGTGGACTGATCATCCCCACAAAGGCATTGACCACGGCAATAATGCGTGCCGGGAGCAAAATTTCCTCGCCACTCATCCCTTCCGGGCCGGTGCCATCCCAATGTTCCTGAGACTGACGTAATGTTTCACATACGGGACCGTCGAACTGGATGCCATGCAATAGTTCGGCGCTAATATAAATAGAGCGGCGGATGCTTTTTCGCTCGCCTTCACTTAAAGATTCGCGTTTCGTGAGTACCTGCTCCGGTACGATCAGTTTTCCGATATTCATCAGCAACCCGGTAATGCGCGCCGTTTCCCGCGTGCTAACGGGAAGTTCCATGGCGGTGGCGACTTCATAAGCGATTTGCGACACCAGCAATGAGTGATTGGCCGCGTGGGGGTCGCGCTTGTCCACGAGCATAATAAGCGTATCTATCAACTGCTGTTGGGCGCGCAGGTGCCCTTCACGCTCATGTACCACTTCGCTGATATCTTGCTCCACCACCAGCACGCCGGGCATTTTTTTCTTCATGCCGGCAACGGGGATTTCCGCAATGGGAATATGTTCTGCGCGAATAATACGCGTGATATTTTTTTCTTCCTCCTGGCGGATGCGGACAACAGGTTCATCTTTCTCAAGCGCCAGGGTGAATGACTCGATGGTTGATTGCGCGCGGGCAGCGCCGAGCACATCAATGAGTGCTTTTCCATTCATCTCGAATGCTGGCATATCGGAGCTTTGCGCCGCCGCCTTGTTGGCAAAACGGTAGCGTTGTTCGCCGTCCAGCAGGTAAATAGCCTCCGACTGATTATCCGTTACCAGTTTAAGCAGACGCTCCTGCATAGCGGTTTTTTCCGCCATACGTTTGAAATAGCGTGAAGCACTGCTTGCCCTGCGTGAGCTTGCTACATACCACACCGCCACCACCACGGCGACAATCAGGCCAAGGATCGCAAATAACAACGCAATCATTCCGCCACGGCGCATATTGCTTTCAGCAAGCGCTTCCGAGGCATTGATTTTGACGACCAGCGTCCACGGCGTATTGGGGATATTTCTTCCTGTGGCCAGTACGTCCTTCGATTCATAATCGCGCTTGGCAACGAAGCTCTCCGGATTGGCAGCGGCATAAGATTCTGCCAGTTTTTCTGGCTGATCGGGAAGCTTTTTTACGCCTGCCGGCGTGCCGTCCAAAAGCGGCGAGAGGTAGGCGATGTTCTCTCCGTCTTTGCGCACCAGCACGGCCTCAAGAGTTTTTTCCGTGAGGCCTGGATGTTTAAGAAGCTTATAAAATCCGTCTTCAAGTTGGGTAATGCCAATGATTCTTCCCACAGGCTCCGCCGAGTCGGGGTCAGCTTGAATGGCAAATACCGGCACTGCAAATCCCACGAAGGCTTTGTCCTCGGCTTCTCCTTGTATATCAAGCAGCACCGGCGCGCCGGATTTTGTTTGTTGCAGACGCTGCAACAGAGTCTCGTTGAGCGCGCTTAAGTAAGGCGTGCTGACGACAATGTTATTTTGATTATCCACCACCGCCAATCCGCTGGTGCTTTGGTATGGGAGCTGCGCGGGTATTTGCATGCTCATGGGTAAATTGGTAGGCGCGAAGCCTAAGCGATCAGCCGTAAACAAAAGCAGATTGCGCAAATAAGTGCGTTGCGGCGGCTCCTGTATTGGCGTTTGTGTTTCCTGTGCATTGCCTGCCGGCGTGGGCATGGTTTTCAGCTCCGTAAAATAAAGCTGCAACGAAGGATTGCCGGCAAGTTTCTTCAGCTCCGAAAAGCGGGTATCTACCCATCCGCTCACCTCATGGGCGCGACTATTGGCGATAAGATTGAGTTTGTCCTGCCAATTGCGAAGGTCACGCGAGTAATCAATTTCAGCAAAGCGGCTCACCAGAAATATGCCACTGGCAGCGATGGCGGCAACTACGAGCGCAATGCCAAAAAGCCGGGGGCGAAAGTTTGGCGTATCAAGCGATTTTTTTTTGCTCATGATATCTCTCTACCTGTCCCATGATATGCTGACTGCTCAGATTTTCGAGCCCTATAATAATGGCCAGAATCTATTTTTCTTTTCGAGAAACTCCATTTATAAGGGAATCCGCACTGTTTTCCTAATGGTTTTGTATGAATTTTCCAACATTTTACGCGTTATTTGCGTCATAAAGTAAGGGGGTTATGGACTATATCTGCCCCCATTGCGGCTATGAAGGCCGCGGAAAGAAGTGCTTGCGCGGGAGCAAGACCACCGAGCTGCTTATTTGGACAATAGTGCTTATTCCCGGCCCTTTTTATAGTTTCTGGCGAAGATTTAGGGCGCCACGCCGGTGCCTTCACTGCGATCAGATGGGAATGGTGCATGCAGGAAGCGACGCAGGTTTTCTTGCGAAGGCAATGCTGGAGAAGGAATTGGAGTCTCGACCCCAAAAAACAGATGTCGAACCGCAGGAACTTCCGGGCAGCCAAAATAAGAAACCGGAATCGTGCCAAAGCGCTCCGGTGGTTTCTAAGACAATCCGTAATAAGCCTGCGCAAGATCCGAATATGTGGTAGAGCGTTTTTAAAATGGTCTATTGTTTCGGATAATAGGCCCACCACCCTTCCTCGTTAATTCCGTAGATAGGTTTATAGTGGTAGATTTTCATGGCGGGCATAACGTCGCGGATTTGATTGTCCAGTATATGCAGATTTTTTTCCTTATCATAGACGCCCAAAATGGCGTGGATGACACCTCCCAGATTAAAGTCTTGCACAATAATCACGCGCAGTTGCGAAGCCGGCATTCCAAGAGCGCGCAAGGAATAATATTTCATCACCGCGTAGTCTTCGCAATCGCCGCTTAACCCCAGGAATTCATATGGGGCTTCCCAATAATCTTCCATGCCCCAATTAACTTCGTCAGTGATATATGGAAAGCTGTTGGCATATTCATTGACATCGGCAAGCATCTCCTCAAACGGCTCTTGATGCCAACGGGAGAAAAGTTTTTTCCACTCTTTCACCGTGCAGGGATGATAGCGCTGCAGGCCGCATTCATCGTCATTGAGGTTTTGCTGTTGTTCGTAGCGCATCATCATTCCTGTCCATTTGGGAAACGGCCGTATGTCCGTAGAGGGCGATTCCAGCATATCGAAATAGGAGTGGATGAGCGGAAGCTGCGCCGCCGCGCCATCCGGATTCGACAGCCAGCACAGCGCGCATAATATCAGAGAGCCGGGGTGTAACTTCATGAGCGTTTTTATATCAACGCATGTGCATATTGCCTATGTGATTTTTATACAACACGCGAACGCGAAAAAAATCTTGTGCGAGCGTGCGTGCAAAAAAACGATGTGAAGATCGCGGGAAAAATATTTCCGGATTCATCGTGTAATGCGCAGAAAATATGGTGTTACAGAATATTTTTTGCTCTCTTGAAGTTGCGTTTTTAGCGCATTCAAGCCGCCTTGCAAGCTGCGAAGAAGCATCGTTTTTTTCGATGACGTTAATGGAAAATTTATCATTTTGGGTTTAAGTGAAGCTCAGAATTCACTTGCACGGTGTGAGTGGATCCCAACTCTGAAGGAGACTACACATGTTGATGACCTCAGCAAAAAAAGCCGCTGCTAAACCTGCAGCAAAAAAAGCCGCTGCGAAAAAGCCTGCAGCTAAAAAAGCTGCCGCTAAAAAGCCTGCAGCTAAAAAAGCCGCTGCGAAAAAACCTGCAGCCAAAAAGTCCGCTGCGAAAAAACCTGCAGCTAAAAAAGCCGCTGCGAAAAAATCCAGCGTTGGTCTCTTCGCTCGCAAAGCTGCCGATAAAAAAGTTACCACCATTCGCTTCTAGTGAGTGGGGCTTTTTAAGGCCTTTTATTCCCGAATATCTTGTTAAGGGGCTTCTTGAAAAGGAAGTCCCTTATTTTATTCAAACGTAATATCCGCGCCAAGATCGGCGGCTTTTACGGAATGCGTCAGCGCGCCTACGGAGATAAAATCCACGCCCGTTTCGGCAATATCGCGGACTGTGTCAAGCGTTACGCCCCCTGAAGCTTCCAAGCGTGCACGCTTATTGTTTAGTCTTACCGCTTCACGCAGCATCGGAGGTGGCATGTTGTCCAGCAATATTCTTTTTATTCCTAGAGTCAGCGCTTCTTGCAACTGCTCCAGCGTGTCGCATTCCACTGCTACGGGAATTTCTGGCACGGCATTGCATGAATTGATGCGCTTAATCGCCTGGGCCATGCCGCCGCAAAGCGCAATATGATTATCTTTAATCAGCGCCATGTCATAAAGCCCTATGCGGTGGTTCTGACCGCCGCCTGTCCGCACGGCGTATTTATCAAGCAGCCGGAAGCCGGGAGCGGTTTTACGCGTGTCCAGAATGACAGCCTTAGTCCCCTGAACCGCTGTAACATACTGATGGGTAAGGGTGGCAATGCCGCTGAGCCGCTGTAGCATGTTCAAAGCCACGCGCTCCCTGGTCAGCAGTATGTGCGCAGGGCCTTGAAGCTTGGCAAAAGCGTCTCCGGTTTGCAGCCGCTTTCCGTCCGGAGCGGCATTTGCGACCAATACGCCGGTTTCCGGAAAAGGGAAAACCAGCGGTAAAAGCGCCGCGCCGCAGGCAATAAGCATAGTGGCGCGCAAATCCTTATCCACCAGCCACTCGGTAGCGAGGTCGCCTGGGCCAACATCTTCAGCCAGGCCAAGGTTAATCAGCTTCTTAGCCGATAATGTTTCCTGAGGTGTCAATGCTTCTTTCATAGGGCTTCCGGTTGTGATACTAGGCATTCTGTGTACCAAGATAAACTTTTGCATTCCTTTTGTCAGTAGGAAGCCGTGAACGCCTACTCTCCGCACGTTATTGATACAGATGTGCTCATTGTCGGCGCCGGTGGAGCCGGGCTGCGCGCCGCCTGTGCCGCCAGAAAGAATGGGGCGGAAGTGCTTGTTCTAAGCAAGGTTCCCCCCATCCAGAGCCATACCGTGGCGGCGCAAGGAGGTATCAATGCGGCGCTTGGCAACCGTGAGCCGGATAACTGGCGCTGGCATATGTACGACACGATTCGCGGCAGCGATTGGCTGGGCGATCAGGACGCTATTGCCTATATGTGCGAGCGAGCGCCTCAGACTATCGTGGAGTTGGAGCAGATGGGCATGGCGTTTACCCGCCAGGATAATGGCCATATTTATCAGCGCGCTTATGGCGGTCAGCGCACGCATTACGGTCAAGGAACGCCGGCCTATCGTGCCTGCGCCGTGGCGGATCGTACGGGCCACGCGCTGCTGCATACGCTATATGCCCAAAGTCTTAAATATGGCGTGCATTTTTTGAGTGAATGCGTGGCGTTGGATCTGCTGATGAATGCGGAAGGGCGGTGTTTGGGTGTGCTGGGCTGGAAGTTGGAAACCGGAGAGCTAATGGCGCTGCGCGCCCACCATACTATTATAGCCACCGGCGGTTATGGGCAGGCCTGGGCGGCTTCCACCTCTTCGAGTATTTGTACGGGCGATGGGGGCGGTATGGCTTCACGCGCTGGGATTGCCCTGCAGGATATGGAGTTTGTGCAGTTCCATCCTACGGCGCTTTATGGCGCTGGCGTGCTGATTACGGAGGGCGCTCGCGGCGAAGGAGGCTATCTGCTCAATGCCCATGGCGAGCGCTTTATGCAGACTTACGCACCAAATTATATGGAGCTTGCCTCGAGGGATGTTATCAGCCGTGCCATTATCCAGGAAATTCGGGCGGGAAATGGCTGTGGTCCAAATAAAGATTACGTGCATCTCTCGGTCGCGCATCTCGCTGTGGGCGTGGTGGAGGAAAAGTTGCCTACGGTAAAGGAAATAGCCCGCTCCTTTGCGGGTGTCGATGTGTTGAAGGCGCCTATTCCCGTTATTCCTGCGGTGCATTATACCATGGGCGGGATCCCTACCAATATGCGCAGTGAGGCTGTTACGGTTGATAAGCACGGTAACGAAGCGGTGGTGCCTGGATTATCGGTCATTGGAGAGGCGGCGTCCACCTCGATTCATGGCGCAAACCGGCTGGGGTGTAATGCCCTATTAGAGTTGGTGGTGTTTGGCAAAGCAGCCGGAGAACGTTGCGCATTGGATTCCAGCAACCGCTCGCATCCCCCCCTGCTTGCAAGAACATTGGAGCGCTGTTTTACCCGTTTTGATCGTATGCGCTATGCGTCGGGTCAATGGAATATACGTGACGTTCGCCGCACTATTCAGACTATTATGCAAGAGCATACCGGTATTTTGCGTAATGAGGCGTTGCTCCTTAAAGGAATGGAGCGTTTGAAAACATGTTGGGCGCATATGCAGGATATGCATATTTCAGATCGCTCGCTCATGTGGAATAACGCATTAGTTGAGGCTGTCGAGACCGATAATCTACTCTGGCAGGCGACTGCCACTGCGGCTTCCGCGCTTTACCGCCAAGAGAGCCGGGGCGCGCACTGGCGCGAGGATTATCCCGCTCGAAATGACGCCGCCTGGCTTGCGCACACGCTGTGCTCACTCTCCGATTCAGGGGAGGCGACCCTGAAATTACGTGCTGTGCGCACCGGCAATCTCCCTGAAGGCGTGTTGGCGATCCCTCCGGAGCAGCGCCGTTATTAGATCTACTGAAGAAGAAGCTGATTGACCATTGCTCTAAAGGCCGGTAAACAGCTACCTCACAAATGGAGGCTGCCGGGATGCTATTTTAAGGGTCAAATCCACTTGGCGTTGAAGCAGAAGATTCTTTATTATGTCTATTAGTAAGGACTTTTTTGGTTTTGCGCTGCCGGTTTGACTTTTGCTTCCGTTGCTTGAAAGAGGTGTAAAAAGTGATTTTTTAACCTTTTTGTGCTAGGTTTGTGAATGGTTTCATAAGGTAAAGGAGAAACATAATACGCATGAAGTGTAATTTTATATGACGCCGCCTAAGAGTCGTGGCGATGAACCGCGCATTAATCAGCAGATTACTGCCTTACGTATCCGTTTAATTGATGCCACCGGAGAGATGGCAGGTGTCTTTACCGTGCCGGATGCAATCCGTAAAGCTGAAATGGCCGGGCTTGATCTGGTCGAGATTGTTCCTACCGCAGATCCTCCTGTCTGCAAGATTATGGATTTTGGTAAGTATAAGTACGAGGTGCAGAAAAAAGCGCACGAAGCTCGAAAAAAACAGAAAGTGATTGTTGTTAAGGAAATCAAACTGCGCCCTACCATCGACAAGAACGATCTGGAAATTAAAATGCGCAACGCAATCAAGTTCCTGGAAGAAGGCGATAAGGTGAAGGTGAGCTTGCGTTACCGTGGCCGTGAAATGACGCACCAGGAATTGGGGATGAATATTATCCAGCGCGTGCAGGAGATACTTGCCGACCACTGCCGTGTAGAACAGCCGCCGCGCATGGAAGGGAGCCAGCTCACATTGATTGTGGGGCCGAAATAATGCCAATCTGCAGTCAATATATAGTGGACTGGTATGAAAATCGGCTTCGTTAATGCCAAAATAGTATTTTTTTAAGTCCGTTCCGTTTGCCTTATAAGAATCAGACCCGCATCGGCATAACAACATAGAGTGAGCCCACATCCGCCGTGTCGCGTATTAAAGCTGAGGAGGAGGCGTTGTTGAATAAGAACTGCGCCGTCTCTCCTTCTATCTCTGCCATAACTTCGAGCAGATAGCGTGCATTAAACCCAATCTCCAGCGGCTCTGCGCTGTAAGTGACCTCCAGCTCTTCCGAGGCGTTGTCCGCCTCGGCATTGCTTACCGCAAGAGAGAGTTTGCCGGCGCTCATGCTTAAGCGCACGGCGCGTAACCGGTCGGAGGATACCACCGATACTCTGTCAACCGCCTGGATAAGCTGCTTGCAGTTGACTTCCATCAGTTTGTCGTTATTGGCGGGGATAACACGCTCATAATCAGGGAAGCTCCCGTCAACCAGTTTGGATGCCAGCACGGCGTCATTAATACGGAAGCTGATTTTATTGGCAGAAACACCGATCTGCACGGTGGTTCCGCCTGAGTCAAGGAGCTTACGCAGTTCATGGATGGTTTTTTTAGGAATAATAGCTCCCGGCATATCCGCTGCGCCCTGCGGCAGGCCTACTTCCACACGCACAAGCCGGTGTCCGTCGGTGGCTACGGCGCGTAATACCTCCTGGTCGTTGCTGCGTGAAGCATGCAGGTAGATGCCATTTAGGTAATACCGGATTTCCTCATTGGACATCGCGCAAGCGGGTTTTTCCAGAAGCGCTTTGCACTCTGCTGAAGAGATGGAAAAATGGTGAGAAAAATCACCCGCTTCAACCGCAGGAAACTCTTCTGCCGGCAAGCACGCCAGAGTGAACTTGGCGCTACCGCAAACAATGCCGATGCGACCGCCGTCTTTTGTTGTAATAGATACTTCCGCGCCATCGGGGAGCTTGCGTACGATCTCATAAAAAACATGTGCGGGAATGGCAACGGCGCCGTCTTCATGAACGGTGGCTGGAATATGTTGCACCAGCGCCAATTCCATATCCGTCGCCGTAACGCCAACCTGGCCTTTTCCGGCCTCGAATTTGACGTAGCTGAGGATGGGAATGGTGCCCTTTCGTTCCACCACGCTTTGCACGTAGCCAAGGGATCTTAACAGCTGCGCGCGTTCAATAAGGATATGCATACGTGTTCCTAGACAAGTGAATTCTTAAGGTGTGTATATACCTATCGCACGTCAAGAGCTGGATTTCTTCACAGCGGATGTATCGCCCACTAATACAAGGAAAAGTCTCGAAATATCCATAAGTATTCCATCAACTTTTTCCTGTATCATTGAACGAAAATCCTTGGAAGAAATCCAACTCTTGACGCGCGATAGGTATAGTTAGAAGAATTAGGATGCAATGGCAAGTATCACGGACAGAGGAAGACTCAGGGTAAGCGAAGCCTGTACCCAGCCGAAGGCCGGCATGATACCACGGGCGCAACCCCGTGGAGGTTCATTTGGTTTTACTGGCAAACAGGGTGGAGCCTATGAAGCTGCCGGCATAGGCACCTAACGCTTGGCCGATGGCGGCGGCGCTGATCCCTAAAACGGCGCCTCCAATTTGTGCGCCGATGGTGGATCCGGCAGCGGCTAAAGCCAGCCGTTCCATAATATTCCTGTAAA
>CAZRJZ010000004.1:0-1163 GCA_964600465.1 uncultured Rickettsiales bacterium | reverse complement strand
TATTGCTTATAATATGCTAAAAATAAGGAAAGCGGGAGAGATGTAATCATTAGCAATCTTAACAAAAGTTTCACACTAGGCTATGGACTTCGCTGGTATGGTCATAACCGTATAATTTAACCCGCTTTCATTATAAGGAGCACTTTATGGCTGACGACGAAGCAGACGAAAAAAAGGTCGCGGATATTTTGAGAGCCGTTTTTAAAGGAATGGGAGCAGCAGAAGCAAAAACAGAGAAAGGTAAAGAAACCTACGCGACTATTGAGGAAAAAGCCTTAAGCATAGTTAAGGGTAACGAGAGGCTGTTTTTGGAACATGTTGCCGCTGCCCAAAAGACTATGGAGGTTAAAATTGAATATCTTCCCAATTTTAAACCATCTGAAAGTCGCGGATCATCTGATCCCAAAGAAGCTTTAGCAATCGGTCGCTTGTCGGAAGCAGGACGAAAAGCCATCAACGCTGCCGAAAATGCTGAAAAGAAAGCGGCTGAAAAACTCGGCGGAGCACTTCTAAGCAGGCTCGGTAGGAACTCAGATTTAGATTCTGAAGAATTTATAGTCTCGATTTTTGTTATTCAGATTCCGGGATTATACGCTGCGATGGAAGCTGATAAGAAAGTAGATGAACAGGATAAGAAACTTGAAAAAGAAGCCGCCGCTGCATTTAGCGGACTATCTCAAGAAGAAGTAGATAAGATAAAAGAAGCGGATAAAAAGATTGCTGAAGCCACTTCTGAACGTGAGGAAGCAATGAAAGCTTTAAAAGAAAAAGTAGAACAAAGGTATAAAAATTTCTCCCCGAAAGATCGCTATGGTATTTATGAAAAATTGATCAATAAAATACTTCCCCCAAAAAAAGAACAGCAAAAAAGGGAAGAGAAATCAGAGCAACAGACTAATTTGGGCGGAGGAGGAGAAGATAGTATGCGACGTGCGTTGGCTCAATATGCCGATGCATCACAACACTCTACAGGTGGAACAGTAGCCGCTTTACCTTTTCCTCAACCTGGTAGGTCAAGTAATCGCGGAGCTGCTTAATTCTCAAAACATTCGGGTGGAAAAACGATACGCGGCGATCACGCGCGATAGCCAACTATGGCTTAAAAGTCGTATAACATATAACGTTTAATGAGCGATAGCCTGAAGTTCCCTCTCCCAAAGGGA
>CAZRJZ010000003.1:18155-19307 GCA_964600465.1 uncultured Rickettsiales bacterium | reverse complement strand
AGAGACATGTTGGTAACCCCAAGTTAGAGAGTTTTCTACCAACACTTCGACCAAAATTGTTGGTAGATTTTCTAAAATTTCCTTGGAGTATAGTGGAATACGATTGAATCGTAAACTTCTAAAATATCACACTAATTTGGACTTATTTGGAAGTCCTTGGTAGTGGATTTGGCTGGGGCGCCAGGGATCGAACCTGGGAATGGCGGCATCAAAAGCCGCTGCCTTACCGCTTGGCTACGCCCCAACAATAAACCATCTGCTCCTCCGACGGCTGGTTATCCGTCTTTTTTGCAGCGGAGTGGTGAAGGGTATATAAGAACCCGCAACGGAATTCAACTTTTTGTGCCTGGTTTATCCGGATGGCGGCATTTTCTCAAAAAAAACCAGTCAATAATAGACCTCCTCAAGAACTAGATTCGTGTTTAAGTTCATAGTTGTAGATTGCTGCGATGAGGCTGAAACGAAGTCCGAAACGTTTTCAACTGGCACACGCTCTCAAGGCTTGGTGTTGGTTGTCGCTTTTTTGTTGCTCTGTTAGCGCGCCGCCCTTGGGTTTTTTATGCGGGATGAGCGTGCTGTTAGCAGATGTTGCAGCCCTTGACCATCGCGCTCTTCCGGGCCGTGTCCACAGGTATGGCGCCCCCTGAACCATTGCCCAAACATACCCAAAAAAAGCTCAAGCGTAGCCTGACTTCCTTCTTTAAACGCGGATTGCGATTCCTCCTCAAATCCGCCCTCAACCTCACCCCAATCCCAAAACTATGGGCTTATGCAAATTCTGTCAGGGGGTGAGGCCTGGCTCTGATTATGATTGACTTTTTATCTCCGTAACTTAGAATGCCGGGTGAGTTTGATCGCATTCTTTTCTACACTATGCCGCATGATCACCGGCCATTGACTATATACTCTAAAAAGGAACTTCCCGTTTTCTTTCTGGTGTCTTCGTCAAGAGTGGGTGGCCGCGAGGCCGGAATCGAAACTCTGCTTTTAAAGGAACCGATGTTCCCTTGGAAGTGTTTATGTTAACGCCATTAAGTATAGGAGTTCCAATGGCTACTGGTATCGTTAAATGGTTCAATCCCAATAAGGGATATGGTTTTATTCAGCCTGACCAGGGCGGAAGTGACGTATTCGTGCATGTTTCCGCTGTGG
>CAZRJZ010000003.1:10913-18145 GCA_964600465.1 uncultured Rickettsiales bacterium | reverse complement strand
GCCTTCTTAAACGAAGGCCAGCGTGTTAGCTACGATCTTGCCACCAACAAGGGCAAGACTTCAGCTGCAAACCTGAAATTGCTCAACGCATAGCCGGAACAAGGTTTCTTGCCCATAAAAAGCCTGCGGAGCAATCCGTGGGCTTTTTATGTGGCGTTGCTGCGAAATCACCTGCCCAGCATTTTTACATGCCGTAGCGCCACTAAAAGCGCGGGGATATCTTGCATCTCTCTTGCCTTAAGATCTTCCAGAAACTGCAAGAACCTGGCAATGGCGGCACGGTTCTCTTCCTGCCATAGGCAAGTGCTGGCGGGGCATTCCCCCTGGCGGCACAAGGCCCTTACCACCAGCGCGGTCACACGTTTTTGTTCATCGTAAAGATCATGCACAAGCGCCTGCACCGCCATCCGGTCCCAATGGCTCTGCACCACAATCCGGCCCGCATATTCACGCAGCCAGCTCAAACGCAAGTGCGATTCCAGGTCAAAATACACCGCACCCACGGCATCCAGCGGCACCTGGGTGGCGTCTGCCACAGTGATCACATCCAGCGCTGAGCTTAACATATGCAGCGCGGCCATCCGATCCACCAACCCCGGCAACAAACCAAGCTCCAGCAGGGCCTTACGGGTAACATCGTAGTCAGCGCGCGTTGCCTGCGAATGCATGCGCGGCAGGGCTTCCACATAGGAGGAAATAGTGGACGTGAATTTTGAAACAAGCTCTTCCACCTTGAGCGGTTGCGGCGCATGGCGGAGCAACCAGGAAGCAACATGCTCTAAAAGCATCCTCACACGCGAGTAAAGATCCGCCTGCACCTGGGCCGGCAATGTATCAAGCGCTTCAATCTCGGACCATAACGCACGCAATCCAAAAGCATCGCGCGCGATAGTGTAGGCGGCGGCGATCTCACGCGTCTGCGCCCCAGTATTTTCAGATAAATCATGCACGAACGTCATTCCCGCGCGGTTTACAAGACTGTTTGTTACCACGGTGGCGATAATCTCTCGTTTAAGCGGATGGGCATTAATCGCCGCAACATAATCGCTCTGCATGGCCTTGGGGAAATACCGGGCCAGATCATGAACAAAATAAGGATCGTCCGGAATACCCGAATCAATTAAATCCCGGTACAGCGCCATCTTACTATAGGCCAGCAATACCGATAATTCAGGACGCGTCAGACCTTTATCGGCAAGTTTCAACTCAGCGATAGCCTTATCCGAAGGCAAAAACTCGATTGCACGGTCAAGCAGACCCTGACGCTCCAGCGCCTGAATCAAACGAGCAGCAAACTCGCTCCCTGCGACTGCGCGATACTAATGGCAAGCGTTTGCAGCTCGTTGTCGCGCAGCACCAGGCGCGCCACTTCGTCCGTCATGGAAACCAAGAGCGCATTGCGCTCCTCCAATTTCATTTGCCCACTCGCCAACGCGCTGGCAAACGTGATTTTGATATTCACCTCATGATCGGAGCAATCCACGCCGGCCGAATTGTCAATAGCGTCAGTATTAATGCGCCCACCGGCACGCGCATATTCAATGCGCCCCCTTTGGGTAAATCCTAGATTTCCGCCCTCGCCTACCACGCGCGCGCGCACCTCGGCGCCGCTGATACGCACGGCGTTATTGGTGCGGTCACCCACTTGCTCATGCGTCTCTTCCGCGGATTTTACATATGTTCCAATCCCGCCGTTCCACAACAAATCAACCGGTGCTTTTAAAATCGCCGTAATCAGCGCATCGGGCGTCAGGCTCGCCTCCGTAAGGCCAAGAACGCGCATGGCTTCAGGGCTTAAATCAATGCGTTTCTGGCTGCGCTCATAGACGCCGCCGCCTTTGGAGATACGCTTGACATCGTAGTCTTTCCAACCGGAGCGCGGCAGATTGAAGAGCCGTTTGCGCTCTTCAAAACTCGTCTTTGCATCCGGCGACGGATCAATAAAAATATGCATATGGTTAAATGCGGCAACCAACCTAATACGTTTGGAAAGGAGCATGCCATTGCCGAAAACATCGCCGGACATGTCGCCAATTCCCACCGCGGTAAAATCCTGCTGCGCAATATCCACGCCCATCTCGCGGAAATGCCGGGTGACAGAAACCCAGGCGCCCCGGGCAGTAATCGCCATTTTCTTATGGTCATACCCAGCGGATCCACCTGAAGCAAACGCATCTCCCAGCCAAAACTGGTACGCTGCCGAAACGCTATTGGCGATGTCAGAAAATGTGGCCGTTCCCTTATCGGCGGCAACCACGAGGTAAGGATCATCGCCATCATGACGCACGACCTGTGGCGGCGGCACAATACGCGCCTCCACAATATTATCGGTAATATCCAACAACCCTTGTAGATAGAGCGTGTAACACGCAATCCCTTCTTTCATTTGCGCCTCACGCGAGGGGTCTGCAGGCGGTTGCTTCACCACAAATCCCCCTTTAGATCCCACGGGCACAATGACCGAGTTTTTTACCATCTGCGCTTTCATCAGCCCTAAAATTTCGGTGCGGAAATCCTCAGGCCTGTCAGACCAGCGTAATCCCCCACGCGCTACTTTGCCGCCGCGCAAATGGATCCCCTCCACCCTCGCGGCATAAACAAAAATCTCCGCATGCGGCTTTGGCAAAGGCAATTCCGGAACCGCTTTGGAGTTGAACTTGAAAGAAAGCACGGGCTTTAACCCGCCTTGCGGCGTCCGGCAATAATAATTGGTGCGCAATGTAGCGTGCAGCAGCTCTTGCAAGGCGCGCAAAATACGATCTTCAGCAAGCGTGGTGGCTTGTGCAAAGGCTTTTTCCATCTCCCCGTTAAGGATGGCGGTAGCGCCGGCACGATCCTCAAACGATGGATCGAAACGCGCCTCGAATAACCGGACGAGCAAGCGCGCCGCCTGCGCGGATGCGGCGAGCGTATTGGCAATAGCCACAGGGCCGTAGGTAAAACCGATCTGACGCAAATATTTAGAATAAGCACGCAAGATTTCCACCTGCCGCCAGGTAAGCTGCGCGCTTAAGACCAGCGCATTGAAGCGATCGTCCTCCAACTCCTTGCGCCATACTTTAGCCAGCGTTTCTTCAAAAAGCGGTTTGACCAGCTCCAGATTAAGCGATTCCAATTTATGAATTAAACGAACGTCGCGGATCCAAATTCTTCCGCCGCCGGCCACGGCAATACGAAACGGGTGCTCCTCAATAGCGCGCAGCCCCATATGCTCCAGTGTAGGCAATATATCGGAAAGCGCAATTTCTTCATCCGGGTTATAGATTTTAAGATGCAGCGTATGCGCATCCTCATCTTTATTGCGAAACAGCTCCAGCGCGATGCTCTTGCTCTCCAGCGCCTGATCCATCCTATCGGCGTCGTAGAGAATGGAAGAAATATCAAACCGGTTAATATAGCTGGCGGGAAATCCGCTACCAAAAAGCCGTGTGAGACGTTCTCCTTTTGTCTCTCCAAACCGCGCAATGGCAAGCACGCGGAGCTTATCGCTCCAGTGCGTGGTGAATCCTGCGATTTCTGCTTCCACGGTCGCAATATCCGGCCTGACCTCACTGCCCTGAGGCGTGCGCAAGATCAAATGCAGCCGCGCCAGTGGCGAATCAGTGATCTGCGTGTAGAAATTTTCTAATGCGCCTTCGTAAGCGGCCTCCAGTAAACGGCAAATTTCTTTGCGCAGCTCCGTAGAGAAATACTCGCGCGGCACAAACACCATGCAGTTAACCAGACGGCCCGATATATCTTTACGCGTAAAGACGCGCACACCCGGCCTTGCTTCCAGCGCAAGTATGCCTAAGCCAAGCTCGAGCAATGCGTCTTCGGTGTACTGGAACATTTCGTCACGCGGGAGAAATTCCAAGATGGCTTTCAGGGATTTTCCGTCATGGCTTACCGGATCAAAGCCGCTGCGAGAAAGCACATGCAGCACTTTCTGGCGTACAAACGGAATGGATTCCGAACTCTGGTAATAAACCGAAGAGGTAAACAACCCATACAACCGATGCTCGCCAATAATTTCACCGCGCGTATTAAGACTCTTAATAATCACCACATCCATCAAGGCAGCGCGGTGCACCACGGATTTACGGTCGGACTTACGCACGTCAATCAACCTGGAAGAGGTTTTAACATCCGTTGGAATCTCATCCATGCGTGAAATGCCAAGCAGCGTATCGCGGATGACTTCCGGCGTACCGCTCGCTTTTTTGGGATACGCAATAGCGGCATAACCAAGAAACACGAAGTTCCGATCGATCATCCATTCCAGAAAGTCCTGGGCTTCCAGAATGTCCTCTTGCGAGAAATGCTTGGCGGCATGCGGCAATGACTGCCCCAAAGCGCGAGTTTTATCCATCAGCGCCTGCCAATCCAGCACCGAGATGCGCACATGCTCCAGCACCGATTGCAAGCCCGCTTCCAACTGCTCCACGGAAACGCCTTCGGGGAGCGCGGAGAGCTCGAAGTGAATCAAAGATTCCTTGGCAGCGCCACGCGAAGCCGCAGGCATTACCTCCAGCAATTCGCCTGATTCGTCACGTTTGACCATGATGATAGGATGGAGCGTCTCATAGACGGTGAAGCCCTGACGCACCATTTCGGCTGAAAGTGAATCAACCAGAAACGGCATGTCGTCGTTCAGCAACTCCACCACCAGCCGGTGCGACTCCCAACCATCCGTCGCAAGGTTGGGACTGAAGACACGGATTTTGGGTTTCCCGGCCATACGCTGTTTGGCGAAATTAAAAGCGGAAAGTGCCAGCGCGCCTGCAACTTCCGGCACCAGTTTATCCATTTCGATGGTCTGTATTTTAGCAAAAAACTGGCTGACAAAGCGCCTCTGAAGAGGGGAAACATCGGCGGCAAGCGCGGCATCAATGGCTTTCAAACACGTATCACGGCGGAGTTGGTAAGATTCAGTCATGGTTTTCCTGAGGTAGAAGGCTCGATTTTTCCACTAGCTTTAGCCGATGTAATGCCTGTATCAAAGAAAAATGATAGCAAATTTACCTCTTCTACTTGAGATCGGCGCTATTGCAAAAGCGGCGGGAGTTGGCATTATGACGCATTATGCCGGCAGCCGGGAAGCCAGGGCAAAAGAGGACTCCTCCCCCGTCACGGATGCGGATATCGAGGCGCATCACCTGATCTTGGCGGCATTGCAACGCTTAAATCCGGCTGTTCCTGTTATTTCCGAAGAAGACGAAGCCCTGGCAACTCTTCGACCTTCCCCATGTTTCTGGCTCGTAGACCCTCTGGACGGCACACGCGGCTTTGTGAGCGGAAAAGGCGACTTCACCGTTAATATCGGACTGATTGAGGCAGATTACCCGACGCTTGGCGCTATTTACATCCCCCGCCAAGACACACTCTATCTAGGGGGCGTTGGTTCTGGCGCAATGAGGCAACGCGGGTCGGACTCCTTCGAGCCTGTTTACGCGCGCACTCCGCCCGCTGGGGGCATGCGCGTTATTCAAAGCAGTCACCATCCTTCGGTTAGAATGCAGGAATTTTTAAAGCGCTACCCCGTTCAACACAGCACTTCCGCATCCAGCTCCGTAAAATTTTGCGTGTTAGCGGAAGGGGGAGCGGATCTATATCCACGCCTTGGCCGCACGATGGAATGGGACACCGCCGCCGGCCAAGCCATCTTAGAAGCCGCAGGCGGCCGTATGGAAACACTGGAAGGAAAGCGCTTCCATTACGGCAAACCTCATTTTGAAAATCCAGGCTTCATGGCATTTGGAAAGTAAAAAAAGCTAAAGCATGTCTTTCTTGACATCTCCCCCCGATAGGTGACAATCAGGAGGATAAAAACTGACACAAAATGGGACATATATGGGAATCTGTAAGCAGATCGTTTTAACGGTTCTGGCGCTCTTCATCTCCGGCTCTACGGTTTATGCCGCTCCGCCGGTCGAACTGTTGAATGTATCGTACGATCCCACACGCGAATTTTATGAAGAGTATAATGATATCTTCGCAGCGCATTGGAAAAAGAAAACCGGCCAGGAGATTAAAATCAATCAATCGCATGGGGGCTCCGGCAAGCAGGCCCGTGCGGTCATTGATGGACTCCAGGCGGATGTGGTAACGCTCGCGCTCGCTTACGACATTGATGTGATTGCTGAAAAACCACAGTTACTGCCCCTGGACTGGCAAAAAAAATTGCCCCGCAACAGCTCGCCATACACATCCACCATTGTTTTTTTAGTTAAAAAAGGAAATCCTAAAAATATCAGAGATTGGGATGACCTGATAAGGGAGGACGTAAAAGTCATCACCGCCAATCCCAAAACTTCCGGTGGCGCGCGCTGGAATTATCTCGCGGCTTGGGGCTATGCCAGACAGAAATTCAACAATGACGATACAAAAGCAGCAGATTTCGTCGGTAAGCTTTACCGCAACGTGCCCGTGCTGGATGCCGGCGCGCGCGGCGCCACCACCACTTTTGCACAACGCGGCATTGGAGATGTGCTGATTACCTGGGAGAACGAAGCTCACCTGGCAACCGACCAAATGGGAAAAGACCGATTCGAGGTCGTTATGCCCTCCATTAGCATTCTGGCTGAACCGCCCGTGGCCGTCGTTGAGAAAAACGCTGAGAAACATGGAACCCTCGAAGCATCGAAGGAATATGTGAATTATCTTTACTCTCCGAGAGCGCAAGAGTTGGCGGCGAAGCATTACTACCGTCCGCATGACGCGGAAGCTATGGCAAGCCATGCCCAACTCTTTCCAACGATAAAGATGCTAAGTATCAATGAGTTTGGTGGATGGAAAGAGGTGCAGAAAACGCACTTTGATGATGGCGGAACATTTGACCGGATCTACAAAAAGTAATCCGGTCACTGTTGAGAAATTGATGACAAATAACCGTTTCAGGTATTTACCGGCGTATGATGTTGGAAATGAATCCCTTGAATTAAAATTAATTTAATACTACATACGCGGAAGTTTCAAAGGAATTTTCTATGAGTCACCCAGTCGATATTCACGTTGGCAAGCGCCTGCGGACACAACGAACCATAGCGGGATTAAGCCAGGAAGACCTGGCCAAAACAGTCGGCATTACATTTCAGCAAATTCAAAAATACGAGCGCGGCACCAACCGCATGAGCGCCAGTCGCTTGTATGACTTTTCCAAAGTCCTTGGTGTCAACATCAACTCTTTTTTTGAAGGCATGGACGACGATGGCATAGAGAACATCGGCGCCGAGCAGGTCAACGCGCTGCAA
>CAZRJZ010000003.1:0-10903 GCA_964600465.1 uncultured Rickettsiales bacterium | reverse complement strand
AAGCGGAAACCATCATAAAACGTGAAACCCTGGAAATGGTTCGCAACTACTACCGCCTCTCCAGCAATCTACGCAAGCGCGTGTCCGATCTTATCCGGGCTATCGTTGACGACAAAGCCATCGACCCGCAGTAGCGTTTTCGCAGGGTTTTGCTAGAGCAGGTGCCTCATGCGCGCCGCTTTTGTCGCCATGTAGGCTTCGTTGTGCGCGTTCGTTTCCATCACCAGCGCCACTCTCTCTATCACGACAATGCCATGCTTTTGTATGGCTTCTGTCTTGGCAGGGTTATTCGTTAGGAGTCTTACAGCGGTAACGCCAAGCGCACGCAATAGTTGCGCCGCAATGGAAAAATCCCGCTCATCCGGGGAAAACCCAAGCATAATATTTGCGTCAACCGTATCCATCCCTTGATCCTGCAGGCCATAAGCGCGCAACTTATTAACCAGACCGATTCCCCTGCCTTCCTGGTTAAGATAGAGCAGGACGCCGCAACCGCTTTTTGCAATGGCAGCCAGCGCTGCCTGCAACTGGCCTCCGCAATCGCAGCGCAAAGACCCAAGGATATCGCCGGTAACGCAAGAAGAATGAAGGCGTACCAGAGGCGCAGGCTGTAACGCGAGATCGCCCACCATCACCGCCAGATGCGTCCCTTGCGTTAATGTATCTCTAAACGCCATGACACGCGCATCCGGCGCTGAGTCAATCGGCAGATTAACCGCTTCAGGCGTCACCCGCTCAAGCGACGGCTTCAGTCCGGCGTAACGCAAAATATCCTGACTCTCAACGCGGACAATACCGGTCACATCATCATAAGCCTGTAACGGGCAAACAAGCGCCGAAGGCGCAAGTCCACTAAACCGCGCCAGCAGGCGCGCCGCTTCATCTTCTTCATCCCCCGCAACCACGTGTGCCGATTTTCCGGAAGGTTCCGCAAGTGTAAAGCCGGAATCACCGTCCACAACATCCACAGCAAAACGGACCACGCCTTCGGCACCGGTATCATAGCCAATCTGACGCGCCGTGGCGGCAGGAAGCACCACGCAGCCGGGCCGCACCGCAGAAGAGACAGCGGCAGCCACCGGCGTGTGCTCCAGCGCCAACACCAGCGCCGCGCTATTTTCGCCTTGCATGAGCACTGCGCGGCCACGCTGGATTTCGTCGGCCGCTCGCTCTACATTACGCCGCCATGCTTCAGAAGAGGTATATTTCATGCCGCATTATAACCCGGAACGCTCGATTATATAAGGATTAAATTTTTATCATTGCGTTGTCATGATAATCGTCTTTTATTGCTTATCCGTTTATTTTGGTAGGAGATTTTCATGAAAGCTGCCGTAAACCAATCCGGTTCGCTAGAAATACTGGAGAAACTTGATCCCCGTTACAGCGCTATCCTCACCTCTGACGTGCAGGCGTTCATTGGAGATCTGGCGGAACGGTTTGAGGGGCGGCGTCAAGAATTGCTTGGCAAACGGGTCCTCCGGCAGGAACGAATCAAAAAAGGCGAAATGCCCGATTTTTTACCCCATACCAAACATATCCGCGAAAGCGCCTGGAAAGTAGCCCCTATCCCCCCGGATTTGCAAGACCGCCGCGTGGAAATCACAGGCCCGGTGGAGCGCAAAATGATGATTAACGCGTTGAACTCCGGCGCGAAAGTGTTCATGGCGGATTTTGAAGACTCCCTCACCCCCACCTGGAACGCCGTGATGGAAGGGCAGATTAATTTACGCGACGCAACCCAAAAAACCATTTCCTTTACCAGCCCTGAAGGTAAAAAGTACCGTCTAAATAAAGAAACAGCCGTGCTTATTGTGCGCCCAAGAGGCTGGCACCTGGATGAAAAACATATCATTTTCCAAGGCAAGCCGGTAGCGGGCGCTCTGATGGATTTCGGAATTTATTTCTGGCTCAACGCCAAGCAGTTACTTGAAAATGGCACCGGCCCCTACTTTTATCTGCCAAAACTGGAGAACCATGAAGAGGCGCAGCTGTGGGCCGATATTTTCGCCTTCTCAGAAGACCGGTTAAATCTTAAACGCGGCGCCATTAAGGCTACGGTGCTTATTGAAACCATTCTTGCCACTTTTGAGATGCATGAAATTTTATATGCGCTGAAAGACTACTGCGTGGGCCTTAATTGCGGACGCTGGGATTATATTTTCAGCTTCATCAAAAAATTCAATTCCCGCCCAGATTTTGTGCTGCCGGAGCGCGCGCAAGTGACCATGACCACCCATTTCCTGCGCCATTACTCGCTGCTGCTCATCCAAACCTGCCATGCGCGCGGCGCGTTCGCCATGGGCGGGATGAGCGCTTTTATCCCCGTCAAAGGCGATGAAGAGGCCAATAACAAAGCCTACGCCATGGTAAAGGCCGATAAAGAGCGTGAAGCAGGCGACGGACATGACGGCACCTGGGTCGCGCATCCTGCATTGGTGCCGGTGGCAATAGAAGTATTCAACCGGCTGATGCCCGGAAAGAACCAGCTCGAACGGCGGCGCGACGATGTAACCGTGACTCCCGCCGACTTGCTTGCCATCCCGTCAGGAAGCATTACGGAAGCGGGTCTGCGCAACAATATCAGCGTTTCCGTGCAATACCTGGCGCATTGGTTAAACGGTCAAGGCTGCGTGCCCATCAATAACCTGATGGAAGATGCCGCCACGGCTGAAATTGCGCGCTCACAAATCTGGCAATGGATTCATCATGAAAAAGGCGTGCTTGATGATGGAAGGCGCATCACCGAATCCCTCTACCGTCAACTCTTGCGCGAGGAATTGAACGGCATTGAACAGCACATAGGCATGGAATCTTTTTCCAAGCTGCCTTTTATCGAAGCCGCCGCGCTGCTTAATGAACTGGTAACGCAAAAAACTTTTGCGGAGTTCCTTACTATTCCTGGCTACGAGCGCATCGAGAAGAACGCACTCTCAAACTAATCTTTGACGCCGGGCTGTGGGCTGTAGTATGCGTCGTGGTTATTGACCGCGTTATTGACTTATAAGGAGATGCATCCATGTCCGGCTTCGAAGATCGCAAGCAAGCATTTGAAAAAAAATACAGCCATGACCAGGATGTTGCATTTAAAATAAATGCCAGGCGCAATAAGCTGCTCGGTCTGTGGGCAGCCGAAATGATGGGAAAAACCGGAGACGATACCGAAGCCTTCGCACGCGAAGTGGTACTGTCTGAGTATGAAGAAGCGGGTGAAAACGACGTATTTCGTAAGGTCTTCGGAGCGCTTGCCGCAGCTGGCGTAACCATTACAGAAAATGAAGTTCGCTTGAAAATGAATCAGCTGCTGGAAGAAGCAAAGCAGCAATTCATGCAAGACTAGTTAGTGAGCTATAAAGGGAACTCATATTCCAGGTTCAGCTTAACGGAATGATCCTGCGCAGCGCCTGATATTCCAGCCAGGTAGCCCACTTCGTATTTCACGCCCGGCGCCATAGGCAGATCTCCGTAGATCACCGGCCCAATACGGTGAGGCTGCTGGTTATAATTTCCCGTGCGCTTGATTTCACCCCAATCGCCATAATATTCCACGCCAATATTTGCTTCGCGTTTCCATAAATAGCTGCTGCGCCAGCTAAAGTTAAACTCCGTCGATTTACTCCGGTGCTCGCCCACTTCCCGTTCCAGACCAATATTCGCCGTATGCAAGGTGCGATCTATGGTTTTTTCTAAGAGAAGTTTACCCTCCAGCTTATCGGCGCCGGCAAATTCATGCGTACGCTCATATTCCACCAGGGCGCCCACATCCAGCCAGTACTCTCCTGAATGCGTGAACTGGAAAAGATTCTCCCATTCGGTGGCTGCGTAATTATAGCCGCTTCCCTGCTGTTTTTCCAACTCTCCGTATATTTCGCTGTACCACCAGGAGGTAAAACCGTAGCCTACGCCGATTTTATGCTGACGAAACAAATCGGAGCCTGCGCGGTGATCAAAATCCACCCGGTTACGCAGCTCCAGCTCCAGCATTCCCTCCTCCACATGAGGAGAGTAAATTTTAAAATCCGCCTTAGCTTCAGAAAAAGGCAGACTGGCGCAGAAGCCCACCAGGGCACAGGCAACGACGGTATTTTTAAGAGCGGCAGAAGACTTCTGATTACGGTTAAGTACATATTCACACATAAAAATAACTCCTAGAGTAATAACATAGAAAACAAATTGCATACCGGAAGGCCGCTCGGTGTACCCCAGCAGCGCATGCAGAATTTGCCCGGCCAGTGAATCTTGCGAGAGCACGGCGGAAGTATCCCATATTTGGGGAATCGGCTCAGGAAGCATCCCCGCCGCCACCAGATAGCCAGCACCTTGCGCAGCCATGCCTGCGGCAAGCATCATCAGCAGCACACTGCTAACGCGGAAGAAGTATCGCACCGGAATGCGCAATAAGCCCACATAGAGCAGCAGCCCCACGGTAGCCGCGGCAACGCCTCCTCCCATACCGCCCACAAGGGCCTCAACAACCGTTGCCTGACCGCTGCTGATAAGGCCATAAAAGAATAATGCGACTTCTGCGCCTTCACGCCACATGGCAAGGCTCACCACAACGGCAATGGCATAAAGCGGTTTTTCACCGTCTTGTATTTCCTTGCCGACTTGCTTGATCCGGCGCGCCATTTCTTTGCCATGCCGTTGCATCCAGATCACCGTCCAGCCAATCATGAGAGCGGCAATAAGCAAAATACCGCCGTTAAAGGCCTCCTGCCCCATACCTTCCAAAGAAGACGCAATGCTATCGGCAAAATAAGCAACCGCTATAGAGCCGGCCAACCCACCGGCAATCCCGAGCAACACCCAATGGTTACGGCGCGCCAGGCCACGGGTGGCGGCCATCACCAGGCCTAAAATGATAGCGATTTCCAGAATTTCCCGAAATGCAATAATCGCAGAGGACAGCATAGCCTATTTCACCACCAGCGTACCTTGCCCGGTTTGAGGATGAAACTCCTCAAAAAAATTATAATTTCCTGGCTTGAGTGGCCCCACGAACACAATGCCCTCCTTGTTACCGGGAATCACCTTCTCGCGGTTAAGCTCATGACTTTCAAATTCCGCAGGCGTGGAGTCCCGGTTTTTAATCACCAGCTTCACTTTGGTGTCCGCAGGAATGGTGAGTTCCTTAGGCTGGAACACATGATCTTTAACGATCAGCTCAAACACCGGAACATCCGCCGCCGAGACACTTGCAGGCACAACGAACATAACGCCTAGCGCCGCTAAGCAGGGGATTCTTCCTCTCCTTGAGATTGGACTTCGCATAAGGAAACTCCTTCTTGATAATGATTCTCATTTACAAGTGAACATACCCAGGACCACGGCACACGTCAATAGAAATATGGAGGCAACAATTCTCTGCTGAAATCCTCTATTAACCCTATATTAAGCAAGATCGCTTACTTTCAACTCGTTCATTGACTCTTGCACACCCCCATATCTTTGAAGGACATCACCATGGCTGCACGCAAAAAAATCGCGCTTATCGGCGCCGGAATGATCGGCGGAACGCTCGCCCACCTGGCGGAGCTAAAAAATCTGGGCGACGTGGTGCTTTTCGACATCGCTGAGGGGCTACCGCAAGGCAAAGCGCTGGATATTTCGCAAAGCTCCGCCGTTGACGGCGCGGATGTGCGCCTGCAAGGCACGAATGACTATAAAGACATCGCCGGCGCCGATGTGGTGATCGTAACCGCAGGCGTGCCGCGTAAGCCCGGCATGAGCCGCGATGACTTGCTCAATATCAACACGAGCATCATCAAAACCGTTGGCGAAAATATCAAAAAACACGCGCCAGATGCATTTGTGATCGTCATCACCAACCCCCTCGACGCCATGGTGTGGGTGATGCAAAAAGTCTCCGGCCTTGACCCCAGAAAAGTCGTTGGCATGGCTGGCGTGCTTGATTCTTCGCGCTTTGCCTTTTTCTTGTCGGAGGCACTGAATGTATCCATTGCCGATATCAATGCCTTCGTGCTCGGCGGCCATGGCGACACCATGGTGCCGGTGGTGGATTACACCACGATATCCGGCATCCCATTGCCAGAATTTGTTAAAATGAAATGGATCACGCAAGAGGCGCTTGATAAAATCGTGCAACGCACGCGTGACGGCGGCGCTGAGATCGTGGGCCTGCTCAAAACCGGATCGGCCTATTATGCACCCGCCGCGTCCGCTATCCGCATGGCGGAAGCGTATTTATACGATAAAAAACGCATCCTTCCCTGCGCTGCGCATTTAACCGGCCAATACGGCGTGAAAGACCTCTATGTGGGCGTTCCCACGGTTATTGGCGCCGGTGGCGCAGAGAAAGTGGTCGAGATCGCGCTAAATGCAGAACAAAAAGCCATGTTTGAAAAATCAGTTGAGGCGGTAAAAGGCCTTTGCGCCGCCATCAAGATTTAAACTGCCTATCTATCGGCCTTGCGCACGCTTCCAATAACACGGTGGGTAAGCAGGAGCCCTGGCCGCTTTGCATGCAGGCGGCAAATGTTTGAGCATGGCTTCGCTCACCGGAAACGGTACATGGGCCGCCACTCGCGCGGACCTTGGCGCAAATGTGACCCACGCAACGGCAATCCCCAAAGCCAGCGATAAGGTTGCGTAAGCGAGCAGCTTGCCGGGATCAGGATGACGGTCCATGGATTGCGGCAATTGAAACAACCGCCGCTGCGGAAATTCTCCCGCCTTGTCAAAAGCTTCCAATATTTCCTTCGGATCCAGGCCCAAAAATTCCGTGTATGATTGCAAATACCCTTTCGCATATACCAGCCCCGGCAACAGCTCCAGCCTGCCATTTTCCAGCGCTTCCAAATACTGGGCGCGGATATGGATGCTCACCGCCACCTGCTTTAAAGACAGCTGATGGTGCAACCGGTTGTCGCGCAGACGACGGCCTATGGCTTCGTATTCTTCGGTGGGCATGAAGCCAGTGTAGAATACACGCCCATGCCCTGTCCAGCGCGATCCTACGGATAAATAAGTATTAATTTTTACCCCTTGTCAAAGGAGGTGAATTTTGATAGGGCTATTTCTGACACTTAACAAAATGTATCCTGAGGGGGACACAAACCATGGTCACGGTAAACCGTCTGAGAAGCCGTCATAATCGAGCAGGCATGACGCGCCGGGAAGCCCTCGCTGCTCTAATGGGCGGTGGAGGTGTACTAGCTGCCGCTCGCAATTATCGCGTTTCCCAGGATGACCTATGCGTGGAGCAAAAACGCCTCCAGGCCCTGGAAGAATCCCTTGAAGCAGATAGGGAGCGACAGAGAACCTCTCCAAATGGAAGCGTTTCCCTGTTGGGTGAGGTAGCGAACTTCTATCTAGCGACCACAACGGAAGAGAATCGCAAAGCGCGTTGGGAAACGCTGAGCAGAATTAATGAGCTTGCAGGTATTGCTCAAAAGACCAATTTTATGCATCAGAACGCTTCTGGGAGTGGGCCTAGACATCCGTCGCTAGAGGCATTTCAGGCGGCAGAGACGGTTCTTAGGAAAGCCTTAGAGGATGTGAGCTTATATCCTTCCGAGACTATCAACCTTGTTCGGGATCCTGGGGGTGCGAGTATGTATCCGCTAAGAGATGAGCTATTGCAAAAAGCAATTAAGGGAGACCCTAATGAGATGTTCCCGCAGCTCCGCTATCTCAAAGATTCACTGCTTGACCACATCCGATGCGCCATGAAGGCTTTAGAAAGCAACAAAAACGAAATCGTAAGCGCAGGACGGGGAATGGCGGGAGGAGACGGAAGTCGCGTTGCGCTAGACAGGTAAGCGTACTCACACACAGACCAATGTTAATCAATAGTTGACTACCAGACAGTTTTTGATTGTCTCGTTCCCGCCTAAAAATTAATGGTTAATTTTTGTTGTGGATGGCAAACTAAGCTGTTACAAGAACGGTCTTCGCCATCACAATCAGGGGAGTTTTTTATGTCACCAGTGGCAAGTCGCAGAGATTTTCTTAAGGCCGCCGCCGTCGCTCCCCTTATAGCCGCTTCCGTCAATGGTTGTGGCCCCAACCAGGTACGCACCCCATCACCTCACGCTACCAATAACACCCCCAATAACAGCGTTAGCCGCTTGGCAGAGTTGGTGTGTTATTACCGTAATGCGCTACGCGCGAATCCAGATGATGAAGGAGCCAAAAAAGAAATCGAGAAAATTAATGGTATTGTAGAATTCGTCTCGGATACGGATGTCTTCGGCCCCTCAAGAAGCGATAAAAAAACCACGCTCCAAGAAGATAAATTAAGCGATACCGTAGAAGTCATCGCCAATGCCGCAACGCGCATTAGCAATACACCATATGAATTCGATCCTGGTGCATTTAGTCCGAACGCTCATACTCTTCTCCTCCCTGTTAATCATACCATATTGCAGGAGCCGGTGATTGAAACCGAAAGAGTAGTGGCGGCTCAGCGTGAGAGTGGAACAGCCGAGAATGGGGTAGCTTTGCTGCAGACCCGCCTGTTAGAAATAGCACAGAAATTGAAGGAAGTAGCAGCAGGGACGACAGAAAACAACCCATTACAGAAAAAAATGGAGGATGCCATTCAAGAACTAGAAGCTGCGTCGATTCAACCTCGCGCCGATAGCCCTGAAGAAAATTGGAGGATACGGATAGAAATGACCCAGCCCTCCGCAGCCAACGGTAAGGCTCTCTAAACCACCACACCATGATCCAGCGCGTATTCCTGCAAGCGTGAGCGTAAAGAAGGCAGGGAGGTTTGCAGCAATGGCGCCAGATACGGCTTAAATACCGCCAGATCCAGGCTGCGAAGCATTTCTTTTACCGGCAGGGTAGACGCGGCCGGCATGGAGAGGCTTTTTACCCCGCAGCCGATTAAAGCGAGCGCCTCTAGCGGCCTGCCGGCCATTTCCCCGCAGAAGCTCAGCTCCACTTTCGCCAGCTCGCAAGCCTCCGCCACCTGCGCAATCATCCGCAGCGCCACGGGACTTAAGGCATCGAACCGCTCCGCTACGGCCTCACTTCCCCGGTCACAGGCAAAGAAAAATTGCAGCAGGTCATTACTCCCGATTGAGAGAAAATCCACCGCTTTAAGAACCTCCGGTAACTGCCAGAGAAGCGAAGGGATTTCCAGCATAACGCCTATTTTTACCGCCATAGGCGCTTTACCCGTACTCCGCAGTAAACGCCCCTGCTCTTCTTTAAACAATTCCTTTAAGAATTCCACCTCATATATATGAGATATAAAAGGAAACATCACCCACAACTCTCTGCCGTCCGCCGCCTGAAGCAGCGCGGAGAACTGCTCCCGCAGCATGAGTGGGCGGTCAATGCCAATACGCGCACCACGCCAGCCCATGGCAGGATTTTCCTCACGCTTAATGCGGAAATACGGCACGGTTTTATCGCTTCCAATATCAAGCGTCCGGAAAATCACGCGCTTACCGGCGGATTCTTCCAGCACGCTGCGGTAAAGCCCTACCTGGGACTCGACGCTCGGAAAATGCGTAGCCGCCATGTAGGGCAATTCCGTCCGGTAAAGACCAATTCCATCTACCCCTTCCTGCGCCAGCGCTTCCGGCGGCACATGCAGGGCAGAATTGATATTAAGGGAAATTCGCACTCCATCCCGAGTCATTGCAGGAAGCGGAACAAAGCTCGCGTAATGCCTGCGCTTAGCATCCATTGCCAATAACTTCTGGGCCGCAACGGCCAGTGCTTCCTCGGACGGACGGATATGCAACTCGCCGGCATCGGCGTCCAGCACCAGAATATCTCCCTGCACGATAATGGAGCTGGCACGCTCCACGCCTGCAAGTACCGGCAAATCCAGCGCCCGCGCGACCACCGCCGTATGGGAAGAAGAAGACCCCTCCTCCAGCACCAGCCCACACACCCGGCGCGTGTCCAGATCCAGCATTTCCGCCGGACCAATGCCACGCGCGACCAAAATATAACGCTCCGGCAGCAGCGCCTGCCCCTCATCGCCCAGTAACTGGGAAATCAGACGATTGGAAATATCCTCCATATCCTTTACACGTTCACGGATGTAAGGGTTGCTGATTTGCGCCATACGCGCCCGCAACTCTTCTTCCGTTTTACGCACCGCCGCTTCCGCCGTAAGGCCGGACGCAATGGCCTCGACGATTTTACCGCGCCAGCCTTTATCATGAGTGAGCAGCAGGTGCGCCTCTAAAATATCGTGCTCATCCATACGCTCGGCCTGACGCGCCTCTTCAATCAACCGCTCCAATAACTCCTGCAAACGCTCCAGGGCGGTCGCCAGACGCGCCTGTTCGGCTTGCGGATCGCTTGCCACCAGTTGCGTTATGGAACGCCTGGCTTCAAACATCACCGCTGGTGCCACGCTCATCCCCCCAGACAGCCTTAACCCCATGCGCCGCTGCGAGAAAATCGCCGCCGAGGCGGTGCTTTCCAGCTCGCTTAGACTGACAAACTGGTTAGAGATCGCGAGCTCCGAGAGCACCATGGCAACGGTCTGCAATACCTCCAGCTGCTCCTGGCTATACACTTGCGCTTCCTTGCCTTGCACCACCAATACGCCAATCGTGCGTCCGGCCTGCAAGATCGGCACGCCTACGAAAGAATGATAAATCTCCTCCCCCGTTTCTGGCCGGTAAACGAATTTAGGATGCATGGATGCTTCCGCCAGGTTCAATGCCTGCGCAGTGGCGGCGATATCGCCCACCAACCCTTCTCCGGTACTAAGCCGCGTTAAGTGCACGGAATCCGGATTCAACCCCTCGCTAGCGAATAACTCCAGAATATCGCCGGCTCGCAGCAAATAAACAGAGCACACCTCCGAGGAAAACCCGCGCGCAATGGTTTTTACCACCTGATCCAACCGCGCCTGCGCGGCAAGGGGCGCGGCCATAAGATCTCGGATACTGCGTAAAAGCGAAAG
>CAZRJZ010000002.1:0-19526 GCA_964600465.1 uncultured Rickettsiales bacterium | reverse complement strand
GGAGTAATCAGGCCTCCTGGCGTTGCCACGGCCACGGAAACATCCGCATTGTTATATTGCAAAATCGCCTCATCCGACCAGGAAGCATTGGCCGCGGGAACTTTCTTCAACGCCAACCCAACGGCTTTAATGATAATATCATTCACAGACAGCTTGTAGGCCGGTTTTCCACCTTTTCCAGCGAGCATTTCCGCTTCTTCATTGAAGTCTTTCCGAAGATCAAGCAGCTTATCCAGCTCGCATTCTACGGTCAGGTAAAAATGCGGCACAGTTTGCTTGGACTCCGTTAAACGCCGCGCAATAACCTTACGCATGGAGCTATTAGCAATGCTTGTGGTTTCCACCGGATTGCGGCGCACCGCTCCACAGGCGGCTCCACCGCTTGCTTTAAAATTCTCCACGTCCGCTTTCACTACACGGCCATGCGGACCCGTGCCGGGAATCTGCGCGATATTCAACCCCTCATTCGCGGCAATTCTTTTAGCCAGAGGCGACGCAAAAACCCGCGCGCCCTCAGAAGGCAACGCAGCAACGGTTGGCGCTGCTGCTACATCGGCAGTTTTAGCAGGTGCTGTCTGCGCTACGGAAGGAGCCGGGGTAGCCGGAGCCGCAACCGCAGTTTTTGATGCGTAACCTTCCAGGGATTTCTTATCTTCGCCTTCTTCAAGCAACAAGGCAATCAATGCATTGACTTTAACGCCCTCCGTTCCGGCGGGAATAAGGATCTTCCCCATCTTCCCCTCGTCCACCGCTTCCACTTCCATGGTAGCTTTGTCGGTTTCGATTTCCGCAATCACCTGACCGGATTTAACGGTATCGCCTTCTTTTACCGTCCACCTGGTAAGATTCCCCTCAGTCATGGTCGGCGAGAGCGCCGGCATTAGAATTTCAATTGGCATGATATTGCGTTCCTGTAAGCTTTTTATAGAGTGCTAATAAATCCAAATGTCGCCTGTGGAAAATATTTATCTATACCTATCGCACGTCAAGAGTTGGATTTATTCCAAGGATTTTCGTTCAATGATAGAAGGAAAAATCGACGGAATACGTATTGATATTTCAAGATTTTTCCCTGTATTAGTGGGCGATACATCCGCCTATGAAGAAATCCAACTCTTGACGTGCGATAGGTATATAATTTCCCATATCTTCGCAAGGTGAATATTCTCATATTCGTGACTGAGAAAATTTCTCGTGTCGATCATTTTTTCTATAAAATTACGATTCCAGCATTATTTTTGAGCCTGCATAACGGATCACTCTATAGCAAAGCTGGCATTGATGCTTTGATTCACCTCTATTTGTCCACCCGGCAAATCGGGTGGCGGAGCCGATTTTTCCATGGCCATAGCCGACCCACGCAGCACCGGCATAGGTGAAGGCGCATTCACGGCCCCATTTTCGCTGACCGTTAATACTTTTCCAACTTTTCCACCCAGCGCGCCTGCAATGGCATAGGCTTTTGAGCGAGCGTCCTGAACGGCTTTGCTTAGCAAGTCATCACGTATTTTTTTTTCGTCCACCAGACCGAACCGCGCAGAGCCAATACGATCAATTCCTGCATCGGTTAATTCTTTCATGAGGGGCACAAGTTTCTGCGTATCGGAAAGCGTAAAATCAATGGTGCTTGACGCCATGTAGTTACGCAAGATTTGTTTTCCATTATTATAGTCATATTGCGGCATTACCTGCGTGTAGAGTGTCTTCAGCTGATTTTCAGGAATTTCAAGTTTCTTTGCAATGGATAGGGCTGCCTTCAACTTTTTCTCGGCCGCTTCTCTTGCCGCAGCTGCATCCATTTCCTCTGCGTAAATCGTAACGGGAATGGCTACCTGGTCTGGCGCAATCTTGATACTTGCTTCGCCGGTAACATTGATAGAAGGGGATATTGCCTGCGCCTTTGCAATGGTAGAAAAGCCAACCCAAAAAACCAAAAAAAGAAAATTAAAGTAGCGTCTCATACTTCTCCTTGGTTGACATTATTCTTGTGGATGAATAGGGCATGGCTGAGGGGCATATGAACTAACATTCATAGAAGAGGATATATTCTTTTTTGCCAATTCCTCCATCAGGGAAGCTGCCATATCGGCATTATCCATCTGATACCCCGCATTGCCATTAAGCTGGTATTCCGTTATGCCGTTCATCATACCGTTGGAATAATTAGCCTGAGCACTAATGTTATAATTCATATTTGTCAGGATCATTTTTTTTGCGCCGAACTTCTTTGCGAATTCCTCAATTTCTTCAATTCTTTTTTCAAATAGCGCTTTAGCGCCTTTAATACTGGCTTCTTTCCCATTGAAATTGACGTTTAATATCACTTGTTCCTGGCGTGGACACGCACTATTTTTCCCGGCTCCCATTGATGCGGGTGCAGGCTCAGCAAGAGGCTTAGTCGCCTGGGCAGTAGAGAATGCCGTAAGGCTTAAAATAGCCATAGGGGTAAGCAGGCGCATCAGTCAACCCTCCCAATTAAACTAATCCGTACCATGGAAATAGCGCCTTGAGAGCGTTATGTAAAGCACCTAAAAAGTATCAACCGGCGCCTGGCACTCTGTAAAGGCGAATAATGGTATTTTTCCAATAGGCGTCAATCGCATGCTCCACCACTTTCCTGGCCTGCGCGTAGGCATGAATCAATCCGGGTTTTTGCTGACCATCTATTTCAATAGCGCTAACAATGCCCAAATGCCGGGGCGCTCCATCCACGGCCATCAGAGCAATATCACCGGCTTGCATATCGCTGACTGACACCGGATCAAGCAGCTCGTTCAAATTGTGCATTAACGCGGTGCCTTGCGGATAATGCGGGTAAGTGGTGTGATCAAAATCCGCAATAGGCTTATGCGTTCTACTCTTTAGCCCAAGCTCACTTGCCACCCCAACAAGCAGACCCAGGCAATCCACTCCACCGTGATGCACCGGCGTTTTTTTTAACCGCCCCTGATGATGAAATCTTGTGCCAATCCAGCCGCGTGCGCACGCAACAATGGCTTGCTGTGTATCCATAATATTATATCTGTATGAAATAGAGCCCTCTTTTTTAAAAAGAGGAGCTTTACGATTACTCGCCGCTGCGCGCACCTTCATGATTATCCGTTTTTTGTGGCCTGAAATGCGTGCGCATCGCCGGACGGGCAAAAAGTGGACGCTGCCCCATGCTTTTAGCATAAGCCCAAACCAGGCCGGCCATGACCACAATCGCCATACCGAAAACCCAGATAAAGGAGGCCATGGTGGTATTGCCGTAAACACCAATTATGCTGGCGGAAACAAACACCGAAACCGCAATAAAAAACCCTAGGATTTGCCCAAGCTTGCTGCTGGCACCATACACTCTTAAGGCTTCTTTTTCCCACTCATGACGATGTTTTTGCTCCTGCTCAAACATGTTAAGAATCATCTGCGCGGAACCATCCACAATGTAATTATAGCTCTCCAGCACATCCGGGTGCGGCAAGAACTCCACGGCGCGCTGCTGATTGCGTTCACGCCCGGAAGAGCCATGATGGGGGCGATTATGAATATATCCGCCCGTCCGGTAGACGCGATCATCCTTATCTGTCATGAGAAGCCTCTTTAGCGGGTATTTGCGAAAGCGTGTTTTCCATATCGTTCCCTACCTTACGCATATCTCCACGCAAGGCCTCAGCGGATGTGCGGTAGGGGTAACGATACAGCTGCGGCGCCGCCGTTGCCGTAATCACCGAAAAAAAACCCTTAACAAAGCTATCCAACATCCGAGACAAGCAAAAGGAGGAAAAAAATAACGTACTTATACATACGCAACGGCTTTCAATATTCAATAATAATATCGGGATTTATTTTACGGTAATTACCAGCTGCTACGCGTCCCTGCCGTTTGAAGCATTTTGTCCACGCCAGGAATATGCGGTTCGCCTCTAAAGTTCACTACGTTGTTAAAGCGCGATCGGCATGTGGCAAGGGTTTTATCGCACCCTTTTATCAATGTATAAGTCACTCCGGTGCTAAGCGCGTAAGGCATAGGCAACGCCAGAACGAAGCTGCCGCTGCGATACTCCTTTACCTCACTCGAAATGCCTGTATTAGCGCCGCTTGTAAAAGTAATCACGCCATTAACAAAAACTCCATCCGTCTCTATTCGGGCAGTATCGGAGAATCTGGCGGAATCAATAGCGGATGTAATGGCGCCGCTCACCGTATGCGTAGGCAAATCTACCTTACAACGCGAATCTCCAAGCGTGGCTCGGCAAAATGGAGAGAAAATTTCGGTAATCGTCTGCGCCAAGGCTTGGGTCAGGCCGCGTATTTCAGCGCTGAAATACCCTCCCTGGAGTGAGACTTCCCCTATCCAGCCACGACGCAATTTTAATATTCCTTGCGAAACATCGGCGTAGTTCACTTTAAAAACCTCAATCTCCGCAAAATCATATAAGCCAGCCATGATATCAGGCTCTTCAATACTGGAAGAACTTAACATCCCCTCCAGATCCAGATTATCTACGCTTAAATCCGAAGTATCGCTGATTGCGCTTGGGGTAAAACCCGTCGCTGCTATGTAGGGAACGCTGTCTATCGTAAGATCGGCATTGTGGTCGGTAAACCCCATAATGGTACCGTCACGCCGCTTTATTTTCCAGCATGTAGCTAGCGTAAGAATTTCGCCGGCCAGATGCAACGCAAGATCATTCGAGGTCTCTTTCATTACAAAGCCTCCTAAACACGAACTTCGATGAGAGGAATATCATTCCAGCTATGAACGCCGTATTGATCTATGGAGGCAAGCAATCGGTCCGTATCGAAACGCACCGGCACATCAAACTCAAAATCAGCGGTGATTTCCACTCCATCCGCAGGCGCTGCGGTGAATGTCAGCACGCCGGTTTGGGTATTGATGCTGACACCGCTGGTTTGCAAAACATTATCCAGATAGATTTTCACTGTGCCTGATACGGGTTTATTAATTATACGCGCCTCCGTAATCCCCCCACTGGTATAATGCTTCAATAGTTGGAAATTTTTGTTTATGGCATTTCCCGTACCGACATATTCATCTGTCGCGCTATAATCAAGCCAGTCTTTGAACCGAAATCCGTAGGCGCGTCCTTTACGAGCGCGGAAGAAAGCGATCAACGCATCCAGCTGCCCTTGGTTCTTCAGGCCGTGCGCCACATTATAACGCGCTCTGCAATGAGACCAGCCGATATTCCGCTGTTCATACCCCCCAATGGTTTCTATTATATCGGTAGCGTACTGCGGCCCTCCGGAAGAGCCGTAAGAAATATCTTCCGGGAAACGTACTTCAACAAAAGACATATAGAAAAATCCTTTATAACAATGGAGTTATGATTGTCAGGATTTTTCTTTTAAGCAGGAAGTAAGAAAATATCTAAAGTATGAATTTATGCCTGACGAGCAGGCTGCCCGTTAGCATTTTGCTGCGGCGGTGTAAGCGGCGCAGTTCCCTGCTGAATATTCGGTCCAGCGGTAGTAACGCCTTGCTGTTGCAAATTGTTTCCGGCAGTAAGCTGCCGGCGCTTTTGGGCTAATTCCTGTTGCCATTGCAACCATTTTTGTTGCGCCAAAAGAGCCGTTTCCTGTGGAGAATCAAGCACCATCTGGGCAACATTTAAACGCCCTTCATTTAAAAGAAGGGTATACTGAGCGCCGAGATGCTTGAAATTAGATCCTAGATTTTCTGCGAGCAGAATGTCCGTTTCGCGCTCACTCATCACCTCGTTAAGCCGCTGCGCCATTTGATGCTCATTTATAGAAATTTCGATATCCTTCGTCTGAGGCAACGCGGTAAGAAGCGAGGTTTTCATATGCGCAAGCAAAGCGTCTTCCAGGCGGCAACCAAGTTTTTCTTCGATTTCTTTTTGCACTTCATCCTCGCATGTTAAGAGCAAAATAGCGCGTGTGCCGTTTTCATCGTACGCTGCAAGCCCTGCCTGCCGCATGGATTGCTCATACCCGCATACGCTATGCAACAAACCAATTCGGTTGGTGCATCTTGCAGAAGCAATATTGTTGGCATAAAATTCTTCCGCGGCGCCGCCGGCAAACCAGCCGCCTATACCGCTTATAATCATACCCGGTATGCCTGTTATCGGGAGCAGAAAGCTTGTTACCCCTGCACCCACCACAGAACCACTAACGGAAGAAGCAAATTTCCATGTCTTCTCATTTGTAGATTTTTCAAGCTTATCAAGCTCGTTAGTAATGGTAGTAACCTTGCTCGCCAGATCATAGAAATCATCCGTCGTAAGCGCCCTCTCATCCGCAATTTCAAGCTTGGATCGAATAAACGCATCAACCGACGGCGTAAAAACCAGATCCTCTATTAGCTGATTATTAGCCGCCCTACCCGCGCCGATCTGCAACCCAATACTGGCAAACTGTACAACCCCAGGAAGACTGGAAAGCACATTCGCGCTTGTTTCAAGTACCTCTTCATTTCCCAAAGAGCCTAATAAAGGTCTCTTAGGGGCTCTTGCTTCCATTCCAGGTAATTTACTTCCGACCATAATTTTCTCTCTCAACTGACCTGCACTGTTGCTGGTTGCTGGCGTTTAATGTCTATCTTTCCGGTAAAGCTTTTGGCCGTATCCTGCATAGCCGTCCTTATTGGAGACTGCGTGCTTTGTTTCCTCACATTCGCAGCATGCGAGAAGTCCTGCTTTTCTGATTCCTCTTTTTTATGTGCATGCTCATTTTGCAGCGCCTCAACATCCCTTGAAACCTCACCATCCACCACTTTCTGGATGACTTCCGTAGCGGTAAGTTTTTTCTCGGCATATTTAAGCGCCAGGGCTTGCGCAAAATCACTGTTTTCGCCACCACGCTCAGCAAGCTCTTTCGATGCAGCGCCTAGAAGTTTGGCATATTTATCAGGCGTATTAGCAATTTGTTTCTTCTCATTGATCTTCATTTTTTTGTAAGCATCTATTAACCCGGTATCCGCTACTGCGCTTACACCCCAGCCTAACACTTGCGGTAACATGGTAATCAGGAATCCGCCGCCACGAAGCATCATATTCATGTTTAAAAGCAAACCTACTGCTTCCAGCACAGCGCGCGGACCGGCGTTTTTAAGCAGGCTGTTACGTGCGCCATTGGCTGGTTCAGGCAGTTCATTAAAAAGCATCTGGCCGAATGTCACGTCTTCTACCTTCTGGTGCGTGGAATCAGCAATCAGCTCCCGGAGCGTTTCTACATCCTTGCTGATGTCATGAGCAGACACATACGCAGAGGTGATGCTGGCTGCTCCCCACATCATATTGCCTACACTGTGTGCCACAGGAGCGGTATGAATTGCGCGTGGATCTCTGATGGAATTTTTTAAATCACTCCAATGATTGATTTTTCCTTGCGTCTTTAACAGTCTTGCGGTGTTTTTCTCATGCGCATTGACAACTGCGGCAATATCTTTACGGCCTAAGCGCTTTGCAAGCGCGGCGGCGTTACCTGAATCAGTAGTAAATTTTTTAAAATCTCCCGGCAGGCCATTCACTCCCTCAATTGCGTGCGCGCTAACGGTTTTCAAGGCGCTTCTTAATTCAGGGTGTAAATTTTGTGCCCCGGCAAACGCAGATACCTGCATAAAAGAGTGATTCGTCGCTGCCCCATGCAAGCTAGCCTTGACATGAAGTGAGGATAAACGTCTTTGCGTAATTCCGAGCGTGTCACAAAAATTCTGAGCAGCCGCCGCGAAGGGAGTGAGCACGGTATTGGTTGCTTTAATGACTCTTTGCCCCCATGGAATTTGACCCATAGGTGTTTCCAGTTTTCCATGAAGCCCGGCAAGATTTTTATGCGCCCCTTTCCAACCAACTTTACCAGCAGCCCAGGCCAACCCGCCAACGCCAAAAGGCAGAATCATTGCCGCAGCCATGCCACCATGATTCAGCCATGTGGAAGCTGTATTCGCAGCAGCAACATGTTCCGGAACGTCTTCAACGGCTTGTGCACCAGCCGGTACTCGCGCATCTTCCACAGCAGTCGTTACCAGATTGTGCACATCGGCAACCCGGCCGGCCATACCATCAACCATCGCCATATCAACGGCATTGGCAGCCGCGTATATTCCGCGCGACCCGCCATTTAAGAGCGATGAATTCTGACCCAAAGCGCCCATAGAAACGCTCGCGCCAGGACGTATTCCGCCTAACCTCCCGAAAGAATTGAACAATGCTGGATTTCCAGTATGCATGTGCGTGCTTTAAAATCCTATTACAGCTACTTTATCAGTATAAGACGCATATCTTTGAAATCCCACGGCTTTTGTGTTAATCTTTTATGACAGAAAAGAGATATCAGGATGGCGCAATTATTCCGCCACATCACCCTGACATTGAAGGATTTTCTTATATGGGTCGATTAATTCTGGCATTACCGACCTACCAGAAGAAAATCCGGTGTTTTTCACTCGCACTACTTCTCGCTTATGCTGCCGGAGAATGCACTACGCTGCCAGAATCAAGCTTATCGGTGTAAGCGGCAGGGGGCTGAATTACATCTCGTGAACGTGGACGGACAGAGGCAATAATATCCGTTGGCTGAAGCTGAATACTTGCCCTATTCTGTGAATCGCTTATTTCTGTCACTTTCAGGGGAAATCCCTGCAACGCCGAATCAAGATCCGCGCCTGAATTAAGGCGCTGCACTACCTGCTTTACCGCTTTAATATCGTAACGATTCGCCACTTCTATGAGCGCAAGAGTTTGCTCTACCTTTTTAGGCTGGATCAGGCCATTGCCTACCAAATAAATAAATTCTGGCAGGGTAAAATTTGTCTTTTCGGTATCCTGCTTGTTTTGATAAGTGGCATTCATCAACTCCGCCATGCGCTCAAAAATCACCTGGCTTTGCTTCCATAAAGGCGTATTAATTGCCCCTTTGAAAGCGTTGCTTGGGTCACTATCAAGAGCGTTTAGCTCAAACAAATGCAGCAGGTCGCTGGCGGTGATGTTGTCGCCAAGCGCATGGCGCTGATTAATTTTTCTATCTATAAGATTCTGTATTTGCTCAAAGAATGTTGTATCCCTACCAATTACTTCCGTTACCAGATAAGCGCCGTTTAAACCCACGCCTAAATCCACGGAGTCCGCTTTTTTAAAAATCCCCGGCAGAAACGAGACAAAAAAACTGCTGTTAATCAAAGCGCGTATGCCTGTGTATTTAATTAGGTTGCTGCGCGCTTTTATCACCGCTGTATTTTTGCTATTTAGTAAATCATTAACGGTAACGTCTTTCGCATCCTTGTCGAACTCATAAGCGACCGCTTCTGAGAAGATATTTCTCATGTCTTGCGCGGTAGAGTACGCAAAATAAGCCGTCGTTCCCAACGTTCCCAGGCCAACGGCGGCTTCGAAAAACAGTGTCAGCTTTGGATTTGTTCCTGGAAAAGTTCTTTTTTCCATCTCGCCAATTTTGTCCACCCAGCGGAACACATAGCGCGCAGCAAGCGTGGGGAGCATTAATCGCCAGTAAGGGGGCGTATGCTGGTTAAACCCGGCTGAAACGGAGGTGTGCAAGTACTCTTTTTGAGCCGTTGAACCCTCCTGCATCTCCTTCAATTTTTCCATACCCATATATGGTATATTTTATCTGTCATGCCAGTTTTAGCATATCCCATTCGGCGATGAAATCTACAATGAGATACCCTCACCGGGTTTAAAATCCTCGCTATGCCTTCCACTGTGCGCCGATGATCTTGCCATAGCCATGGCATTTCCCCATCTGCTATGCCGTTTATCGTCGGGCTCAAAAGGATCATTTTCCTTCAGATCCGGGTTATCATAGCCGTGCCTGCGGCTTTTGAGAATTTCGCCTACAGGATCCTTTTTGTGGTGCCTCTTGCTAAATTTGCGTCCCTCACGCGCCTCGTCATCGCCGGCCTCTCTATCGTGCTGGTGATTTTTTGCAATTTTTCTGCCTTCTTCTTTTTCCGTTTTTTCTTCTGCCTTCTGCTCTTCACGCTGCTCAATGAGCTTAACGCACCGCTCCTCCACCTTTTTGAAAAACCCTTTTTCTTCCATCGCGACGTTAGCAAGCACCGTATCGATTACTTTTTTATCTTCATGCCCAATGGAATCCTCAGCGGTTCTCCCCTCGCCTATTGAGGCGGCGATCTTGCCGAGTTTATCAATCTCCTCAGCGGTTATTTTGTGTTTCTCCAAAGATTTTGCATCATTCTCAGCCATCTCGGAAAGCTCAAGAATGGCGGCGGAAAGCGTTATATCCTTCTTTTTATTTTCCTGCGCAGCAGAGCGAAGTGCCTTAATTTCTTCGGATTTTAACCCTGTGAATTCGCCAAGGTTTTTATCATTATCGATCAACCCATCCAGCCGTGCAAAAAGAAATGCTCGCTCTTCCCCTTGCCGTCCACTGGCGCCAAATGCGAGTTTGTAGTCAAAATCTGAAGAAGTCAGATTGGAAATTTCATCGGAAAGCTTCTCCTGGTTGCCGGGATGGTGTGGTTTGAAAAGCGCGCACTCGCGGTCTACCTCTGCTAAAATAGCTTCCTTGATATGCTCATCCGTACCACCGCTACGGGGGCCGAAAGACTTGCCGCTTGCTTGCACAATTTTTCGGTCACCCACCAGATTCACCAGCGCAATGGCATCCAGCCGGCCATCCTGGATACGCTTGGCAATCAGCTTGATTGCATACTCATAAGGCGTAAGTTCAATATCTTTTTTGGAAAAGATTTCTTTGTCGTCCCACCTGGCGTCTTTTAAATGCTCATAATAACGCTCGCCAATCGCCGCCTTGCTGTAATCCTGCTGATGCTCCTGGAAGATCTTGTGAACGTAGTGCGCAAAACCGCTTTCTTCACCGCGCTCGCCTTTAGGAGGAATGGATTCGCGCTTCGCATCCTCATCCAGCGCGCGACGCAAGTGCAGGATCAGATCCAGAGCGATAGGATCAGCCTGTTTTTTAATGCCAAGACCAGCGGCAATATATCCGCCTATTTCTCCAAACACCGCACCGATAGACGCAAATCCATGCGTTAATATATCTTTGTCCCAGCCCTTGCCGTCTTTTTCTAAATTCTTTTCCTGCTCAAACTTCGCTTTTTCCATTTCCGCGTATTGCTCGCGGTATTGCTGCTCGATTGTTTTACGGCTATTACTACCGTACCCGCCATAGCCATAGCCATAGCCATATCCGCCACGCATGCTGTCTCCGGTCAGACGATAACAGGACTCATCGAACACACCGTGCTCATCCATGTACATCCGGGTAATTTCTTCTTCCACAATACGGTTGAAGGACTCCCTCTCTTCTTTATTGCTGCCGGTATATCTTCTGCCTTTATTTTTTGCAAAAAGCTCTTTTCTCTTGCCATAAGAATAGTCAGACTCCGCCTCCTTAGCGAGATTCTTACGCGCTTGCTCCTGATTCTTGCTGTTTTTTTTGTACACTTCCAGGCCATCGAACCAGGCTTTCTTTTCCTCTTTAAGGAAGCTTCTGAAGCCTTCGGATTTATCTTTAATAGCTGAAAGATCTTTTTTGAGCTTATTGGCCAAATACTCTTTCTGCTTACCAATGCCTCCGCTATGCGCCGCTTCCCATTCGGCCACATTATTAAGTTTCTCCATCCGCTCTTCATGGCGGCCTTTTAGCATCAGCAAATGTGGAATAGCCGCAATGGCGCGCCCCAGAGACTGCATAATATCCGACCAGGCACTCGCTAATGCCTCGTCCACAGCCTTGTTTATTACCTCGTTACTGCGTGCGCTTAAGACGCTGGCATTATGCTTTTTATTAGCCACCAACACCGGCTCTACGGCCAACTTAATGTCCGACAAGGAGTCAAAAAGTTTTTTACCGATACCTAGGGCATCAAAAATCTGAGGATGGAGAGCGGCGGCGACACCAATGATATTGGCAGAGCGCAAACCAATTTTGGAAAGCACTTGCGGATCGGTAATGGAAAAATGCTTCTGCGCCACTTCCGAAGCAAGCTTACCACCGGTATTTTCAACACGTTTACTGATATACGGCAGGAAGGTATAAACAATAAATCGCATCATGCTTGCAGTTTGTGGACTAAGCTGCATGCCAAGGAACATGCCATCTTTAGTCACCAAGTCTCTGCTATCAAAGCCGCTGGTTTTTTTATCCAGCGAGTGCGAAAGATGAGGAGCGCCATACGAAGAGTGCGAGGAATCATGGTCGTACATCATCGTGGCGCTGCTTGCGCCATAATCCATGCCTGGGTAATCGTCGTCGTAACTCACCATATTTCCGTCATATTTTTCTTATACCGGCAAGGCAGGCCACACCTACACCACCGTACTTTCATCTTAAACGAAGCGTTAATCCTTACCTAGGTGTTTTTTGTGACATTTTAGTGACAGAAGCGGAAATAAAATAGCATTTATTATCAGATGATTACAGGTGTCTTTAATAACTGTTTTATAACGCGCCGCCATAAACCCAACAACGCAGCCAAATCCCCCTCTTAATGCTTACGCTTTCTTAACGATAATCATAGTATATTGTGCCCTAAAATATTGTTATATATGCTCTATAAAGATCTTTCCGCGAATTGTATTCTGCTCACGGAGATGGATCAATAACGCCGCAAAGGTACCGATATGAACTTTAAGATCCACCTCATCATTGTTGTTCTATTAATCGGCGCCGTATTTACCGGCTGGCAGTATATGCTTCACCGCCAGCAACTCTCGGAAAGCGCGCAAAGTCAACCAGCATCTGACTGGTTTATAAGAATTTATCGTGCAAATTATGGACTTAATTGCAATGATGCCTCATCCGCTACAGCCAGTAGCGAATACGCAGATAGCCGGAATAATCTTAGGCCTATTCGGGAAGACAACGCCTTAAAAGAGATCTCAAACCTATGCAATGGGAGAGCCGCCTGCGCTTTAATGGTAACCAATGAACTTTTTGCCCTCGATCCCGCTCCGGGCTGCCGTGATAAAACGCTGGAGGTTGAATATCGCTGCTTTTCCTATGACAAGCCAAGAAAAGTAAGTGCTAAGTATAACGCACGCTTAGCGATTGATTGCCGCGAACCAGTCAAGTAACCGACGCACGCCATGATTGACGCACCTCTTCCCGTATTAATTTCAGGCACGATTTTCCTCTGTGTGCTGGCATGGCATTTGATGGAAAATCGACTGCTAAGGAAGCATTTAAAAATAGAAAACGCGGAGGATAAATGGCTGTATCGCCTGATGCGTATGGCCTGGTCCCGGACGGTTCAAACATCGTTGGCGCTTAGCGCAATTGTTGTCGTTTTATACGCGTACGAAGACAAGCTCAGCTTACTCAGAATCTCCGATGCTCATATGCAACAAGCATATTCAGAGTGCTCCACAGCCCTCCAAGAGGCGCAAAAAAGAATAAGCGACCAGGAGGCAACACTTGACCAGAATCTTGAAAAAAGATCCGCAGACACGGATCCGAACAGTATCGGCAGTGTTTTTATCAATGACGCAAATGGGGAGGAGAAGAAAAAATCAGAGGAAATTAAGCGCCGGTACGAAGAATTACTCGTATCTTACATGTATTTGAAAAAATGCGCCATGAGCAAGCCGGAGGATTTTCATATCATCCGCTCGGCGTTAGCCAGAGAAATGGCGTCCATTAATGCTCCCGGACGCTTGCAACACGACATTCTTACTGCCGCACAAGGATCTTATAAGGAAATCTACGTCCGCACTCCCTGTAGCCAGGAAGGCGTTTCGGCGCTTAGAGATAATTTCCGCAAATACATCGATAGCATCCTTGCGCATAGCGAGTAAATTTTTTACTGTGGGTATAGCAGGGCTCTAAATCTCATGATTCCTTTGTAAGTCGCGCCGTCATCTTGCAACGCGACGTCTGCAGAAGTAAATTCAAGCGATGCAAGCTGAAAGCCGGTTACATCAAGCGCCGCATGGTGAAGCAACGCATAAATATGCTCCATTAATGTAGACGCTTCCTTCTTGCCTTTAGCGCGGCTATATAAGGAAATGTCAAACAGAATCTCCACGCCTTGACGCATAAGAGTCGACCAAGATTCTCCTTGAAAATTGTCAACCACCAAATACGGAAACTCCGTGGATTCAGGCGCATGATCATATACGCCTTCGATCAGCATGCCAAGGGCCGAGTCACTGTCTAAGACGGTATATACGGCTTGCTGTAACCCTATAAAACCAAACCCGCTCATATACCCCCCTTTTCCTCTTCGTACTTACAATGCTCTATTTTGATCCGGACCAGGTCACGTAGACGCTGTATGGCACACATTACCTTGTCCATGTCCGGAACATAAAAATCCGGATATTCTTTCATTGATTTATTCATACGGCCACGCCTTCTTCAATTGTTAGCAGCATTCGGTTACGAGCATTTTCTACGGGGTAGGCAATTGCACGAATGTTGAATACCCTGGACTCATATAAAACACGCATGTCCGCAGTAATATCGTCTCGCTTTCTAATTGTTAGAATATAGGTCGCATAAGATTCCGTTTTTCCGTTCAGAAACTTCTCACGTCCGTTTATTTCCCTAAATTCCGCCCACAAAGAAGCAATATCCTGCCATTCAACCGTATACCCCCCTGCACCATCTTGCGTTAGCACAGGATGCTGCAAAGTAATTCTGTGCTTCAGGCGGGAAGAAAGATATTTCAGTTTCATAAACTCACCCTCCTAAATGGCGAGTAAAGCGCCATGGATTGACGTGGAAGTGTTGCAATTTCCGCCTCTCCGCGCTGCTCGTAGAGGAAAGCCATGTGCGCAAGCATTCCATATTTAATAGGAGAAGGGATATCGGCGGCGTTGCCGTAGCCGGTATTATAAATAATCTCGATGCGGTGGCCATAAATGATCGTATCGAAAACAAGCGTGTCTTGCGAACTTCCGATAAAGTAGCTATCCGGTTCAACCACTACCGATGAACCATCCCGTGCAAAAATCATAATTGATTCAATAGATACTATGGGAGGGTAAGGTAGAAGCAATTCTTCCGGCACGTAGTCATCAAAGGATATTTTCCACTGCTGCGTAATGAGCGATATGCGCATATATTGCTCTGCCAGCTCACGCGCCACGGCGATAAGATCGGCAATAAGCGAATCCTCGGCGCTGCCGTCTATTCGTAAATAAAGCTTTGCTTCTGCAAGCGTTAAAGGCTCGGTAATGGGCGCTATAATACGCACTAATCCCTGGTGACTTGCAATAGTCATAAATAATCTCCTCCTCTTTAAAATAATGGCGATTAACGGCTCACAGCCCATCCGTTGCGGATAAAAAAAGCGCCCAGTAAAGGCGCTACTAAGTATTCCTGCTCCGCATAGTAATAATGCGCGGAAAACCCGTCTTCACTGCCAATCCGGGTTTGCAGCATGCAGATATGCATTCGGTTTGCTTTTTAAGAATATCAGTGCATAACCTCAGCTCAGACTCCCTGATCAGCGGAGCATTCATTTAGCAAGGTATGGGATTAGTTATGGATATTCAGGTAAAAGACGCTCATGGCGCTCTTCTTAGCGATGGCGACAATGTTCAGGTAATAAAAGATCTGAAAGTAAAAGGAACATCCCATACTCTGAAAAGAGGTACATTAATCAAAAACATTCGCCTTACGCAGGATGCAGAGGAAGTGGAATGCAATGCCGATAAAATAAAAGGCCTGGTGCTCAAGACCTGCTTTTTAAAGAAGGCCTAAACATGCACGTGTGAAAGCGCTTCCAGCGCCTCTTTGTTATTGAGATTACGCAGCATGCGTATGTTATTTAAATAGGAGATGAAATTAGGCAGTTGCACCACTACCAGATACTTAGAATATTCGTCTGATTTTTTGTCATCATACCCGAGTTGCTTCAGCACACAACTGGTTGCATTTTTTATCCGCTCCGTAACGCCTTCCATGTAAGGCGACCCCAGCGCAACGACGGAACCCACATGCACTGCCGCGTCAATTCCCCATATTTTTAAATTCTCTTTTTCCTGAATAGGCGTTTTAAGCAGGTTATTGAGCGCTTTTTGTCCCAGATACATGCTGCCATAGCCAACGCCAATTGCAGTGGTGTAATGATAAACGGCGCGCGCCAGGCTGTCTTGCCGCTGCTCGGGCGTCTCATGGATACGGCGCTCAAAGTCATCTTTGCCTTCAATGCTTTTGGTATGTTTCAGGCACCACTCAATAGCAGGTTGAAATATTCTTACCGGGAGCTTGAGGAAAGACTTAATGCCGCTTGCAATATCGGGATTTGTTTCATCAAACTTATCCAGCCCCGTTAAAACGCCCACTTCAATACCGGCACCTATGGTTTCGGCAATAAACATATTGCCGGCCTGTATAGCAGTTTTACCTGCCACGCCTTTGCCATTTCCGTTGCCGTTGCCGCTTCCCATACTGCAAAATCACACTTCGCCTGATGCTACTCCTAGAGAATAGCAAATTTTTTAAATAAAAGTGTGACGTTTTGATGAAATCAGAAAAATAGTGGGCGAAAACGCCAACTTATTACTCTTCCTTGTTCTTTCCGCTAAGGCCTGAGGCAATTTCAGCGGCTTTATCCGGATTGGGAATATCAATCATGGCATCATGATTAAATCCATATTCCTCGGTCATTTTTTTCCGCACCTCCTCGGAAGGTTCGCCCTCGCCGGACTCGACGACTATACCAAAATCCTCCGGATGAAACAGTCCCTTACGTTGCGCCTCCATGAATTCTTCGAGCCTATCGGCGCGTACCGCAACATAGGCATAAATTCGCTTGCCTTCAGCGTTGTCGCCGCGAATAAGCAAAACGCACACCGTTTTTTCAGCGATAATCTGTTCCGAAAGCGTTAATTTTGCCACAAGAGATACTCAATGAGAGTTTATTTTCAATATATTACCTAAAACCTACCATAAGCCTGTATTTGCGGTCAAGCGGCATATAGGATTAGTAACACTGACGGGATAGTACACCCGCCAGTGTTAAAATATAATTAAACTACAGGGCTATAACTTGCCTTACTTAGCACGCTAATTACCCCGATCGGCGTGCCGTTAATATGCGTTCCCGTGGGGGTTGCAACGGCTTTTAAGTAGCGCTTGCTCCCTTGGTAGCCAAACCCGTAGACCAGGCGGTCTTTAGCCGAAGAATCAACCACCACCGTTAGACTTGCATTATTAAGATCAGTCAATGCGGTATCGGTATAGGTTGAGTCATCATCGCTATGCTGGAGTTTCAACGTCCAATAAAGCGACCCGGATAGGGTATCTCCGCATTGTCCCACAGAAAAAAGCACTAACGCAGCATTATACCCTTGTAAATCAATAGAGGCGGAAGTTTTAGTCGTGGTGGAAAGAATCGGGCTTAACACCTGGGTGGTAAGCAAATTATGGTAAGAGTCACGCATATAAATATCTCCTCAAATCTTATGCTAATTTCATGAGTTTAATGGCGTCAAAATTCACTACATCCCCACCGACGCGCTTGGTGGTGTAGAATTTTACGAATGGCTTGTCCGTAAACGGATCGCGCAGCACTTGGATACCGGTGCGATCGACAATCTGGTACGCCGATTGAAAGTCGGCAACCGCCACAGAAAGCGAGTTTGCGGCTGCCACAGGCATGTCCACCGCCATGAAGAGCGGAACCCCAAGCAGGGTATCTGGCGCGCCGGCAGCAAGGCCGGGCTGCCACAAATACTGGTTAGTGGTCGCCTCTTTCAACAACCGCACCGCCTGCACAACGGAACGGTTCATCAAAAAGCTGGCACGGCGGGCATACGCATCTTTCAGTGCGTAGTAGACCTTGATCAGCCCGTCTGCGGTAACTTGCGCGCTGGTGCCGGAGTTCACCTGCTCGATTTTGCCCCATGCAGTGCCGGAAGCGTAAGTCAGGATGCCCCTCGGCTGACCAACGCCATTGCCGCTCACAAATGCCGTATTTTCTTTACGCGCGAAGATATCTGCCACTTTCGCCGCAAGCCAGGCTTCGATATCCACCGCCGCGTCATCGATCAGCTTCTGCGTGGCTTTGGGCTGCGCGTAGAGCTGGTGCACGGGAATGCTGCGCTTGGCGATTTGCGGTGTGGCCGTGTCGGAGACGCTGGCTGTTTCCGCCGTCCATCCTGCCGCCGCCTGGTCATGATCATCCAGCAATTCAAGCGAATCGGAGGAAATGATTTCCACGGAAGCCAATTGCCGCATTGGGGAGGTTTCATAAATCGCCTCGACAATCTTGGAAGAAATGCTCGGCGCCACCATATAGCCGCCATCCGGGTCTGAGCCTATAGAGAGCGCTTTGCTCTGGAATGCTTCTAACCCGGCATCTAACCCTTTGCGCAGGTAATTACAAAATGCCTTACGGTATTCGGATTGGTGTGGCATCTGCGAATCGGCAGAAAGGCTTGTCTCATATGCCGGACGTGAATACGCCGTTTCAATACGGTCAAGCCGTGATTTATAATTATCCAAAGAATCGCCAATCCGGCTTAAATGCTCCATGTAAAGCGGATCGGCATTGCCTTTGCGTTCAATCTCACGCAAGCGGTTTTCATTCACTTGCTTGTACTGCTCCCAGGCATTGCCCAGAGCGTTCACTTGATCGGTGATGTGTGGTATGGTCATAGTCTTCCTCTTGTTGGTTTTAAAAAAAATCCTTCGACCTGATTTGCAGGCAAAAGTAATCGGGGTAATTAGGATAAAATAGTGATCGCCCGGCTCAGCGCATCGCTGAGCGCAATCAACTGATCGGGTGGAATAGGTTTATCCTCACCGCGCACTCCTAAATGCTGGATGCCGGATGCTGATTTCACCACCGTTATATTGGCAGCTTCATTCGCCGGAAACGTTACCAGGCTAACTTCCCATAATCGCACCTCGGAAATCAGGCGCGCGCCCGTCTCATGGTCAATGGTATAGCGCAGTGGGGTATAGCCGATGGAAAGCCCTCTGATGGCGTTGCTTTTAAGTAATGCATAGGCCTCACGGGCACGCTGAACATCCAAGAGCAAACGCCCTTCCACATAGAGCCCCTTGGCATCTTCAAAAATTCTCTCAAACACGCCAATAGGTTCAGCGCTCAAATGTTGCCATAATAGCCTAATTTCATTGGCTCTATCCTGGAGCGATTTTTTAAATGCGCCCGGCAATATACTATCGCGCTGATTGTCAATAACGTTGAACACGCTGGCATATCCGGCAAACCGTCCGGCGGTATCTACCGATTTAATCGCCAAAGGATAGGAATGCTTTTTTCTCTCCAGCATTTCACTGCTGATTTTATTCTCTTTATGCATTGGTAATGTCGTTATTTGTGGAGCAGCGGGTTACTCTGCAGATGCAAGTGGGCCATACCCTACCGCTTCTCTTTTCTCGTTCTTGGTAAGGAAGCTGGCCTTTTCCACCCGATCCCAGACGGCTTGATTACGCATAGAGAGCGCAAAGACCTGATCGGTATTGGCAACCAGCTTAAACCCGCCGCCGAACATAGGAGATAACCAGTGACCAAAGGAAGAAAACGTGGATTCCACCAACGGCAGAACCGTTTGCTCCCACAAAGAAAGCCGTGCTTC
>CAZRJZ010000001.1:12830-22027 GCA_964600465.1 uncultured Rickettsiales bacterium | reverse complement strand
AGAAAATGAAATTGCCGGAATTTAGAACGTTCTCAAGGTGAATGCCAAAACGCTTCAGCTCATTGCGCGAAACTTCCGCTACTTTGACCATGAGCGTTACTTGGTCAGAACCGGCAGTGTTTATCATATTCACTAATTTCTCGTCCTTGGCCAGAAATCCGCTTACCAAGTTCCGCACCTGCTCGGATTGCAACGGCGTATCGACATTGCCGTTAATGACCAGGCCGCCATCCATGCTTTTAAGTGCGATATCAGCGTCTGGAACAAGTGTCTTAATGGTTCTGTTTAGGCGGCTGATATTGTGGGTGACTTCGATGGCGGCATCGAGCACGGGATCATCCTGTGCATCAATGGCGTACACGGATGTTTCTCCCACCTTCTTGCCATGCAGATAGATCATGCTGGGGCTGATAATTTGAATGTCGGCAATGCTGGGATCGGCAACAATCACGGAAGAGGTGGGCTTATCGAGTCGCAGCATGCGGCCTTTGTTGATTTCCACCGTGTAATGGTATTGTTCTTCAGCAAAAGCTGAAGGAATCATCACTAAAATCAGCAATGCAAATGCCAGGGCGCGCGTGATGGGGCTCATTTGCTGCCTCCGTAAAATTCTAAGCGCTCGCTGGCTTCTCCCCGAATAACGCGGATGCGTGCGTTCGCGCCGCTGGAGCGTTGCAGCGAGGGGCTGACTTCATAATCCCGGGTGAAGCTTTGCCTGGTTTTGTCGTCAATGGTGGTGGTGATCTCGGATCCTCCGCCATTTTTCATGGTGGAATCGCTGATGGAGCGTAGGACGAACGAAACTTTTCCCAACTCAGCCGCTACCTGAATTTTTTCCGCCTGTTTAGGGGTTGCTTCCACGGTGATGGTTTTGGCCACGGCGGCTTTATTTTCTTTGTTATCCAGTTTTTGATCCACCGCCACCACACGCACATTTTCAATGAATGTCTCGCTGATAATCGCTTCTTCCGCCTCATTGTTGGGAGTGGCGGCGATTTTAACGCGGTGGGTAACAATTAAATCCACCCTGTCGCCAGGCATGATAAAACCGGCATTGCCGGAAGTGGCGGTCACGCCCAACGAGGCGGCGCGCATTCCCGGCTCCAGCACGGCGGATAAAAAGCCGCCACCGCCAGGAGGGATCAGCGCGCCTTCCGGAACGCGCTCTCCTTGCTTAACGGCGCGGCGTGCTACGGCGCCGTCAAAACTGCTTGCGGCTTCAGTGCCTTCGCGGATCTGGTTGGGGGTAATGGATTCCGGAGGCGCTTCCACCCACTCTAGGTCTTGTGCAGCGCGTACGAAATTGCCGGGGCTGATGTCGCGCTTGGCCACCAATACGCGTGAAACAGAGGCTGCTACGGGTGTTGGTTCGGTTTTTTGTGTCTGTAAACGGGTTAACAGAAAATAGGCGGCCAGGCTGGCAAGCAACAGCGATACGGCAAGCAGCGCGAGGGTGCGGGTAGACATAACCTAAGCCGGAAGAAGGGGTTTTCAACGGCTCCAGCATACGCCACGGCGCTTAAGAAAAGGTTAAGTGAATGTGGGAACAATTTTAATTAAAAATCATGCGGTTGTTTTATGATCCGCGATGCTTTGCGTGGAATGATGGGGGCATTCCTTGGGTCGCAAGCTAGCTGAATGCACGATGAATACCAAGAATTATTGTTTAGACTCAATATATTCCGCATCTTCTCCGGATGTCACGGAAATGTCACTTGGATGCATAAGGCGGAGTGGAGTATAGTAAGCTTAACAACTAATTGAGAAAGTATAAGGAATAAGGTTATGGCGAATACAATGCCACCCGGTTCGATTGAAGCAGATCGAGACTTAATATTTAAGCAACTGGAGAAGAAAGTCCCTGTTGTTATTCGGCCAGATAATAAAATGCTGGAGCTTGACGTATTATTTGAAAAAAACGGGAAAAATCATCCTGCGCAAGACGTTGCCAATGCGCTTGGTGCGACGCAAGGTTTTGCTAGGGTAGAAGAGGTTAAAACAGGCGAGCATAAGGGAAAATTTAAGGTCATTATCATCCAGCCTGGGAACATTACGCAAGGTATGATAGGCCAAGCTAAAGGCGCTATTTGTGCAGCGAAAAGAACGGAAAATTTTCGGACAGAATTATTAGGGGGATTGAAGAAGGATATTGAGCCTAGAATTCAATCTTACATTACCGACAACTTCCCAGGCACTCAACACGAGATTACCGATGATAAAGTAACCATACTGTCGCCTATCGAAAACGCAGAGCAGCGTGAGGAAATGGTAAAAGAGTTTAATAAACGCGGCGGTCAAAAGGCATTATCGTTTGAAGAGAAGGATGGTCAATTCTTCCCGGTGATAGACCTGAACCGATACGCGAAAATAGGGCTGAATGACCGTAATACCCTCTTTATATCTCTTATGGAGGGATATAATGAACAAAAGGAAAAGATTAAAGCGCGTAATACGGCTAAAACGGGGCTTGAGAGCGCTTTAAAGAAAGGTGCTGGTGGTTTGCTGGATGATATTACAGTCTCTGAATACCCTGGCCATCCAGCGGGAGTAATTCTGGAAACCAAGATTGAAAAGCCGGAAAATGCAGGGTTTGTTGCAGATGAATTGCGGCAAGAGCGTGAAACAAGTAGCGGCCCTGCAGAGGGCGATTATACGGTGACGGTGCTTCCACCCAATAAAGACGGCTATCATTTTATCGCTATTGAAGATATTACTGCTACGCCCGGTATCGGCAAGAAGATTGAACCGGCGCGTAAACAACTCGTAACCGTGCTGGCGCAAGAGCAAGGCACGCGTGATGATGTGCATACCAAGATGACGGGTGGTTTGGCGGGGATTCTACAGGAAGAGGTCGTCGTTGACTCTGCGGACGCGGTAGGTAAAGCCTACCATACAGAAAAAGCGTATGATGCGGCGGTGGCCACTAATATTGCCTTTATTTTGAATCAACGGTTAAGCAGTGGGAAGTCACAAACCGAGAGTTTTGCGCGTGTTGAATTGGTGGAAGGAGATAAAACGCAAGCACATATTCATTTTTTTCCTAAAAATATGATTAAAGATTTGGGAGAGATAACGAATAATGACATTAAAGTATTAGACGCTGAGCACACAAAACAACAAACCGCTGCGGCGGATCGTGCGAAGAGGAACAGCGCTCTCAGGCAGGACGTGGAGAAAACCTTAAAAGCCGCAAATGACGCGTGGGGAAACGCGAAAGCGTTGATTCATAGTCAATTGGTTGTTGTTAACCCGGCGACCACCTCATTGCCAGACCCATTCTCTCCGGTCACGCAGAGCGGTGTAAACCTCAGAGAAATCGCCAACCTGGCGATAAGGGTGGCTCAATCTAACAATCTTACTGTAACTTCGGAAGAAAAAACGCGTTTGTTTAGGGAAATCGACGCGGCTAATCAAACGAAACTGGCGATTGAGGGAGCAATAGCAGCCGCGCAAACCGCCGAGGAAGCAGCCAAAAAAGCCCATGAAACGGCGGCGGCGGTAGACTTGCCGGGAGGTGGGAAATTAATTGAGGGTGCGTTTAGGGGTGGTGGTGTAAACCCTATCCAGAAGGAAGCGGAAAAAGAAAAGGAAGAATTAGAAAAATTTGTAAGCTTTCATGCTATTCAAGCCTATGCAAATAAAAAAGCCGGCGTTTTAAAAGCTGTTCTTGATGCGGACGAAGCATGGACGAAGGCAAAGGCCATGCTGGATAGTGCGGATAGTCAAGAGGTGCGTCAGCACTTGGCAAATATTGCAGATGGAGGCTCGGATGGGATGCGTGCACAAAGCATTATAGGAGCGTCATTGGCACCCTTGCAAACTGTTAATGCCCAATTAACGGGGCAATTAAAACTCGCCGAAAGCGCTGAGGCACTTGCAAATGATGCGGCCAAGAACATTGGTTTTGAGTCAGCGGATAAATTACGTGAAGCACTCAAAAAAGAAGGCGCCTTGAAGGCAAAAAAAATCTTCAAAGACACTGATGCTACAAAAGAAGGTTCTTATGCGGAATTCACCAATCTGATAGCGCAAGCCACGGCGGCTTCTGCTCCCCCGCCGCAGCCCACGCCACCACCCCCCGGTGCATCTGCGGGAAATGGCGGTATTATCACCGCGCTTGCGGCATTGGCTGGAATGATTGGTTTGCCCATGATCTTTGGCGGCGGGGAAGGGGCAGGCACGGGAAGTATGCTGCTTACCGGGCTGCTTGGCGCTGTGGTGGCGGGCGGTGCGGCGATGCTGATGACAGGCTTTGATCCGAAAGAACATCTCCCTGGCGTGGCACCGGCTGCCGGCGCTGGCACAGGGCCAGCGCAAGCACCTGCCGCTGCACCGCCCACGCCGAGTGTGTCAGTACCAAATCCTGGCCCCATTCCCGCTCCTGGTACCGGTGTTGCCGTTAGAAAATAAATATTAACCCCCCGCCCGTTCCACGCTTTGCACGCATTCTTTGGCACGCAGGCCGGCGATGATATTGTTAAGATGCCGCGTGTCCCGCACTTCAATATCGAGCAGAATCTCGAAGAAATCAGTGGAGCGGTGGGTGATTTTTAAATTGCTGATATTCCCTGACTCACGGGCAATGACGTTGGTAACGGTGGCCAGCGCTGCCGGTTCATGGCTGATATGCGCGCGCAAACGTCCGGTGTGGCGGGATTCTTCTTTTAAGTCCCACGCTACGTCGATCCAGCGTTCAGGGGAGTCGGCGTAGTTCTCCAGTGTTTCGCAGTCCATGACATGAATGGTAATGCCTTTGCCGGTGGTGACAATGCCTACAATCCGGTCTCCGGGAATGGGATGGCAGCATTTGGCAAAATGCAATGCCATGCCGGGCACCAGGCCACGGATCGGCATGGGGTTGCCTGAGCCTGGCTTTGGTTTGCGCTTGAGCGGTTTGGCCAAGTGGGAGAGCATGGAGCTTAAACTGCCGGCATCGGGTCTGCGCAGCGTGCCGAGTACCGCTTCTGTCACTTGCTGGCGGCTGAGCAGGCCTTCGCCAAGTTCGGCATAAAGATCGTCCAGCGTTTTTTTGTTAAATTGCGCCAGTACTGGTTCAGCGAGTTTGTCGGTAAGCTCCACGTTTTCCTGGCGCAAGGTTTTGGTAAGAATGGCTTTGCCCAAATTGATATATTCGGTGCGCTGCTGCATGCGCACGAATTTGCGGATCTCCGAGCGTGCTTTTCCGGTAACCGCAAACCGTTCCCAGCTTGGGCTGGGCGTTTGCGTTTTGGAGGTGATAATTTCCACCTGGTCGCCGTTTTTGAGCTGCGTGCGCAACGGCACAATCCGGCCATTGATTTTCGCGCCTACGCAGGTGTCGCCCACGCCGGAATGCACGGCATAGGCAAAATCCACCGGCGTTGCGCCACGTGGGAAGGAGAGAATGTCGCCCTTGGGCGAGAAGCAGAACACCTGGTCATGGTACATTTCCAGCTTGGTGTTTTCCAAAAATTCCTCGGCATTGGCGGATTTTTCCAAAATCTCCAGCAGTTCCCGCACCCAGCGGAATTGTTTACCGTCATGCTCGATTTTTGCGTCTTGCTTATAGGCCCAGTGTGCGGCGAACCCGTATTCAGCGAATTCATGCATGGCATGTGTGCGGATCTGTACTTCAATCCGCTGTTGCCCAGGGCCGATCACGGCGGTGTGGAGCGATTGGTAACTATTGGGTTTGGGGGTGGAAATATAATCCTTAAACTGGCCGGGAACCGTGTGCCAATGGGCATGAATGGCGCCTAAGGCCTGGTAACATTCGGGTACGGAATTCACCACCACCCGGAAAGCGATAATGTCTGAGAGCTGCTCGAAGCTCACATTTTTCATCTCCATTTTTTTCCAGATGGAATAGGGGCGCTTCTCGCGCCCATAGATCTCTGCATTCTGCAGGCCCGCTTCGCTTAAGGTAACGCGCAACGATTGCACAATGCTTTCCACCTGCGCAGTTCCTTGCTCGCGCAGAAAATCCAGCCGCTTCATGATCGATTCCCGCGCCTCCGGGTACAGCTCCGCAAAGGCAAGATCCTGCAAATCCTCTTTTAAGTTGCGCATGCCGATGCGTTCCGCCAGAGCTGCGTAAATCTCCGTTGTTTCACGGGCGATGCGCTGGCGTTTTTCCGGGCTCTTGATGTATTTTAAGGTTTCCATATTGTGCAGCCGGTCGGCTAATTTCACCAGCAGCACGCGGATGTCTTCGGACATGGCAAGCAGGAGTTTGCGGAAATTTTCCGCCTGCTTTAGGTTCTCGGATTTTCCTTCCAGCTTGGAGAGCTTGGTGACGCCATCAACAAGCGCGCGGATTTCGGGGCCGAAGCTTTGTTCAATCTCGTCCAGCGTAACGCTTGTGTCTTCTACCGTGTCGTGCAGGAGCGCGGTAACAATGGAAGAAGTGTCCAGCTTGTAACGCGTTAAATTATAGGCCACTTCCACGGGATGCGAAAAATAAGGATCGCCGGAAGCGCGTTTCTGCGAGCCGTGCGCCTTCATGGCAAACACGTAGGCTTTATTGATAAGATCCTCATCCGCGGAGGGATCGTAGGATTTTACTTTTTCAACAAGTTCGAACTGACGTATCATGGCCGGATTTTAGCATACCGAGATGCTGCATTGCAAAAGGCAATCATGCGGTGGGCAATGAAAGCCGCCTATTTAACCCAGTCTTTTACATTGTAGGGCTTTAAAATCGATGCCAACTCGCCATTCTGGCGCATTTCCTTCATTTCCGCATCCAGGATTTCCGCATATTTTTTAGCGTTTTTAAGCTTTGGGGAGAAGGCCATAAAGAGCGGATCTTGATCCGAAACCGGCATAGCGCCGGCATCGCGGAGTTTTCCAATCAAGCCGTGACGGGCTAAATAATAGTCGATCACGTATTCCGCTTCCACCAGCGCGTCAATGCGCTTGGCCATTAGTTTTTTGATATTAAGCTCCAGTGCGTCCGCCCCTGCGATGGACTGGATACGTGCATTGTTGATTTTGTTCTTCTCAATGTAGTCATTAAGCTGTTTACTGTAGCTGTAATCTTCAATCACGCCGAGGGCTATTTTTTCCAGTGATAAATTGCCTGTATATTCCCAGACACTGTTGGGGCGGGTGTAGAAGTGATTGCGCATCTGGCCGATAGGGATGGCGGGGAAGATAAAGTCCGGTGCGTCATCCCTGGAGGCGCCTATAATGGCGTCATACGCGCCGTTGCGCGTGGTTTCAATGGCGCGTGTCCATGGCTCTATGGTATAGACAACGTCTATCCCATGCCGCCCAAAGGCTTTGCGTGCTATTTCAATCATGAATCCCGGTTTTTCCGCAGCCGGCTCACAGTTATACGGGCACCAGGTATCGGCAACGATTTTCAGCGTTTCCGCCTGCACATTACTGATACATAGAAGCCATGCAATGAAATAGGTGATGTAACGCATCTGATATGCTCACTTTATGTAAAGGATAGTCGTTTACCGTACCGTATAAAAGTTACCAGTAGTTTAAAATATGCATAATCGCGCTGCGCGTTCGGCCATGGCGCGCACCGGAGCGGAATGGTCTTGGAGAAGGGGCGCAATAACCGGCCGGTAAATCGGATCTTTGGTGTTTCCAATGGCGATTAACACATTACGAACAAAGCGGTCACGTCCAATACGTTTAATCGGCGAGGCGCGGAATAATTGCCGGAATGCAAAATCGTCCAGTTGGGCCAATGCGTAAAGGGAAGGCGCATTCAGCTCGGCGCGGGCATGATAAGCAATCTCCGCCGAGGCGGTGGCGAATTTATTCCATGGGCACACGGCCAGGCAATCGTCGCATCCGTAAATGCGGTTGCCTATAGCGCTCAGAAATTCCTCAGCAATGTGCCCTTTATGCTCAATGGTGAGGTAGGCGATACAGCGGCGGGCATCGAGCTGTCCTTCCTTGGTGAAAGCATTTGTGGGGCAAACATCCAGGCATTTTGTGCATGTGCCGCAATGGCCGCTCTCAGGGGGATCGGGCGGAATATCCAGCGTGGTGAAAATGGAAGCCAGAAACAGCCATGAGCCATATTCCCGGCTGACCAGGCAGGTGTGCTTGCCTTGCCAGCCAATGCCGGCCTGTGCGGCCAGCGGTTTTTCCATCACCGGTGCGGTATCGACAAAAAGCTTCACCTCTCCGCCATATTGTTCAATTAGCCAGCGCGCCAGGATTTTCAGCTTCTTTTTCATTACATCATGATAATCCAGATTGCGGGCATAGGCAGAGATAGAACCGGTATGCGGGTGCTTCAGTTGTTTTAAGGGATTTTCGGCAGGGGCATAGTTTTGCCCAAGCATGATGACTGACCTAGCTTCCGGCCATAACGCCTTTGGTTGGAGCCGTAAATGTCGGCGTTCTTCCATCCAGGTCATATCGCCATGATAACCACGCTCCAGATATTGATTTAATCCTTCCTGGTCGCGCAGGGGCAGCATTGCATGGGTGAAGCCAACGCTTGAGAAGCTTAAGGAAAGCGCATAATCCCGAATGGTTGTTTTGAGGGATAAAGACATGGATAATCAGTTAATATAAATACTTTGGGGTGGTATGTGCAGAAAACATACATTATATGCCGCTAGCATTACCGCTTTGGGTGGATTGGCAGGGTGCGCATTAGGCAAGGCTCTTGCTAAAAACGCAGCTCCGGTAAACAATGCGGCACCACCGCAAAAACAAGAAGGGGAAGAAAATCGTTTATTTATCACTGGAGTGTTGGTGCTGGTAGCAAGCCTTGCCATAAAGGTAAAACTAGATGAGTTTTTGAGCGCACAAATTCACAAAAATCCTGCCTTGCAACAGCATTATGAGGCCATTCTTCACCAGTCTGGTCCTATGACGCAGAAGCTTGAGAAAGAAGGCATACGTGGTGGAAACATAGACTTTTAGCAATAAGTTATGTGGGTTTCAAAGAAAATTCATTAAACTGTCATGAAAAAATACCCTCAAATGTGGTATGTTTAAGCGAATGAAAAATACAGTAAATGCTTAAAAACCCCGTAAAATGAGGGAAGGGTTATGGCTAATCCATTGAACGTTGGTCAAGCGGCAAAAGAAACCTATGTTAGGGGCTTTAAAGAATTTATTGAAAAATTCCCCTGGGAGGTCGCTGAGAGAAGTGCTTCTGAGAAAGCGGCGGTAAAGGCTGCTTGGTTTGTAGGGAAGCTGCCAAATGCTGAAGAAAAAGCCAATCTGATTGGGAC
>CAZRJZ010000001.1:0-12820 GCA_964600465.1 uncultured Rickettsiales bacterium | reverse complement strand
GCTGCTCAGCGCTACCAGGGTCAACCTGATTTTCTGAATAGACCCGCAAAACAGGTTGCAGAAGATTTTGTGCAGTATAAAAAAACAAGGGAAGCGCTGGAAAAAGTTCCAGAAAGTTATCGAGCGGAGGTGACGAATCGGGTGAGGGATATCGTGGAAAAAGCGCATGCGCAATTGCAGCAAAAATTCCAAGTAAAATCCACGTCTATTTCTCGAAGGTTTGATGTCCCAGCGGGAAGTGATTTTGAAGTTCCAAGCACTCCCAATACAGTGCGTGGGCGGCAGAGCCTTAATGACGTAGCTTCAGTCTGAGTGCTACGGGCTTAAAAATCCGGATTCTCATAATAGACGGGCGGCTTGACGCCGCAAACGCGGTCGCACAGCACGGTACGAAGCGAAGGGCGCGATTTCATCAGCCCGTACCAATGCGCGGCGGCGGGATTATATTCCCACGGCACATCGCCCAAATAATCCAGCGCCGAAAAATGCGCGGCGGCGGCAATGTCGGCAAGCGTTACATTCTCTCCGGCCAGGAAATGCCGTTCGCTGGTGAGGTAGCCGATATAGTCCAGATGGTAGTGAATGTTATCCGCGCCGTTGCGGAGGGCTTGAGAGTTCGGTGGGCCATAGTGCATGAGGCGTTTGAATATCTTTTCAAACACAATGTTTTGTGTCACCTCATAATCGAATTTGTGATCGAACCAATCAGTCAGGCGTCTGACTTCTGCGCGCACGGCAGGTGTTCCGCCGATCAATGAAGGCGCCGGGTACGTATCTTCGATATACTCGCTCAAGGCATAATTGCCGGAAATGACGGAGCCGTCTTCTTCCACCAATACCGGCACTTCACCGGCTGGATTTAAGGCAAAAAAATGCATGTTCTTTTCCCAGGGATTTTCCTGGGCAAGCTCAAAGGGCACCTCTTTTTCCCGTAGCATCATACGGACTTTACGGCAAAAAGGCGAAATGGGCGTATGGTAAAGCAGGCGCATGGTTTAGAAGTTGAGGTAAGAGCGGATCGCCCGTGAAGTGTAGGCCTATGTGCTCAGTCATCAAGTAAAAAATAAATGGAGAAAATAAATGGAATCGCCGCGCTGCTTAAGCGGGAATAGTGAAGGCTTATCAGGATTGGTCGCGTTTCCGGCATTCCTGCAGATAGGTGTAAGCGGCGGTGATTTCTTTAAATTTAGCCTCGTGCGCTTTGTCGCCTTTGTGCAGATCGGGGTGATGGCGTTTTACCAGCAGGCGGTAGCGAATTTTGAGTTGCGCCTCGTCGCAGGGAGCCTCTAGCTCGAGCGTGGCCAGTGCGCGGCGTTCACGCGCCGTAAGAGCGGGTGCGGGTTTTTCCGCTGCAGGTGGTTTGCGGCCATGGAAAAAATAATACAGCTCTTCGTGAAGTAAATTTGCATAGTGCGCGTAACGGCTGCGGCGATCTTCGCGCTCCCAGGTGGGGCGGTGCCCGGTAACGGCGTCTTTCATGAAGCCCTCAATCTCCTCCATGCTCATATCGGCAAAAAAATCCCATTTTTTATTATGCTCTTTCACATGTTCCAGGCACAGCCACCGGTACTCATGCAAATGGTCACGGGATTTAGGGGCGCGGTATTGGCCCTGTTCCGCGCAGCCTTCTTCTTCGCAGTACCGGACGGCGGAAGCGCCGGGATCGGCGTATTTTGAACGTTTTTGAGTGCTGCGCATAAAGATATAGTGTAAGCAGCTTAGAAAATTTTCAAGGAATAATCATGAACAGAGTGGAAAGAATCACGGAAATCCTTAAGCGTGAACTGGCGCCCGAACAGCTTCTGGTGCGTGACGACTCGCACAAACATGCCGGCCATGCAGGCGCTTCGCCGGAAGGGGAAACGCATATGCATGTATTGGTGGTGTCCAGGCAGCTGCAAGGTTTAAGCCGCGTACAGAAACACCGCAGAATCTTTGAGCTTTTGAAGGAAGAAACTGCCGGCGGCCTTCACGCGCTGAGCCTGGACGTACGCGAGGCTTGAGCGGCCTCATAATCCAGCAACGCCTGTTTTACTTCCAGCCCGTAGGCAAATCCTCCAAGTTCGCCGTTTTTACGTAGCACGCGGTGGCAGGGCGTGACCACGCATATCGGATTGGCGCCGCAAGCGCCGGCGCAGGCGCGCACGGCAGATGGATTGCCGCAAAGGCGCGCCAGTTCTTGATAACTGATGGTTTCTCCGTAAGGGATCCGGCGGAGCGTTTCCCAGATGCGCCGCTGGAAACCGGTGCCGCCGGTATCGAGGGCAACCGGAGCAGGAATTCCCTCCAGATGTTGCTGCATAATGCGTAAATAAGGGACAAGGCGCATGTTGTCGCGCTGGAGTATGGCGGCGGGATAGTAATTCAAGATGCGCTTAGCGTGTGGTTGTTCATGCGCATCAACGCCTGCAAAGGCCAGCCCTTGCGCGGTCGCGCCGACCAGAAAATGACCGGTGGCATGTGCAAAATAAGAATAGTAGATCAGCGGTTTTTCCATTGCTTTGGGAGATCCAGGTTTTTATACTCCTCCTTTGCTTTTGAAAGGATAATGCATTGCCGCAGACAAAGAAAGATCAATTATCGGATTTTGCCAATAAGCTTAAGCCTGTACGTATTTCCGGCAAGGAGGTGCACCCGATTATTGAAGGCGGTAAAGGCGTCGCCGTTACCAATGGCCGTACGGCAGGCGCGTTTGCGTCGGCAGGCGCTGTGGGCACATTTTCCGGTGTGAATGCCGATTATTATGACGAGGGCGGCAATTTGAAACTATACGCTTATCGCGGCGTCACGCGGCGCGAAAAACATGAAGAACTCGTGGAGCAGAGCACGCGTGGCGGCATTCAGCAGGCTCGGATCGCGCATGAGATTTCCGGCGGCCGGGGGCGTGTGGTGGGAAATGGGCGGTGCCGAGCGTGTGCTGCACGGTATTTTACAAGGCGCAAAAGGCCTGGTGCACGGGGTAACTTGCGGGGCGGGCATGCCGTATCGTTTGGGCGAAATTGCCGAGGAATATGGGGTGTATTATCACCCGATTGTTTCCTCTTCACGGGCGTTTAATGCGCTTTGGAAGCGTTCTTACCACAAACATGCGCGTTGGCTGGGGTCGGTGGTGTATGAAGATCCGTGGTTGGCCGGTGGGCATAACGGGCTTTCCAACAGCGAAAACCCCAAAGAGCCGCAGGATCCTTACCCGCGTGTGGTGGCGATACGGCAGGTCATGAACAGTTTCGGCCTGCAGGATGTTCCGATTATTATGGCGGGCGGCGCCTGGCATTTGAAAGATTGGGAACACTGGCTGGACAATCCTGAAATCGGGCCGGTTGCGTTCCAGTTCGGCACGCGGCCTATATTGACGCAGGAAAGCCCTGTTTCCGGTGAATGGAAAAAACGTCTGCTTACATTGAAAGAAGGCGATGTATTTTTAAATAATTTTAGTCCTACCGGGTTTTATTCCTCCGCTGTGAACAATCATTTTATTCATGAACTGCGTGAGCGCAACGAACGCCAGGTGGAGTATCGCGCTCATGCCGAGCACGAATTTACCGAAGCCTTCCCCGTAGGTGCGCGCGGCAGGCCGGTGTATTTAAAGCCATGGGATAAGTTAAAAGCAGAAACCTACACCGAGCAAGGCTTTACCGGGGCGCTTAAAACACCGGACTCCACGCTTATTTTTGTGACGCCTCAGAAACTGGCCGAGATTCATGAAGACCAGGTCAATTGCATGGGATGCCTAAGCCAGTGCCGTTTTTCCAACTGGAAAGACCGGGATGATTACAACACCGGCAAAAAAGCCGATCCGCGCTCGTTCTGCATTCAAAAAACCCTGCAGGATATTGCGCACGGCGCGCCGGTGGATGAGCAGCTGATGTTCTCTGGCCACAACGCGTACCGCTTTGCTTCCGATCCTTTTTATAAAAACGGCTTCATCCCCACCACGAAGCAGCTGGTGGAGCGGATACTCACGGGGTATTAGCCTGTCCATGCCCGAATCTAAGTCCAGCAAAGCATCTCTCACCCACCTCCGCCGCCGTACGGTGGTGGGGGTGCTACGCGCCTGGCGCGATGTGAAAGATACGGCGCGTACCGTTATTTTGCCCGATGAAGTGCGACCCGGTGTGCCCAAAGAAGATATCGATGCTTTAAAGCAGCAAATGCAAAACTGCCTGGATGCCAAAGGCGGCGAGGTAACGGCGCGTGCGCATACGGCGGAACTGGGGCGGACTTACTTAAGTCTTACGGAATCTGGAAAAATGCGCTTCCTGGCATTACTGGCCGAGAAATTCGATATTGACCGCATTCACCTGGAAACCGCGATCGATGCGTACCGCGCCGCCACCAAGCCCACCGAGCGCACGAATGCCGAGGCACATTTGCGCGAAGCCTTGCTCTCTCCCAGAAGCCGCATTTTGCGCCAGTTCACTGACCTTCCTAACGGCTTTAAGTTCCTGGTGGACATGCGCGCCGACCTCCTCGATTTTTCCAAAAAAGATAGCGCCCTTAAAGGGCTGGAGTACGACCTGAAATCCATCCTCTCCGCCTGGTTCGATATCGGGCTTTTGGACATGGAGGAGATTACCTGGAATTCTCCCGCTGCCTTGCTCGAGAAGCTGATCGCCTATGAAGCGGTGCATAAAATCCGCTCGTGGGATGATTTGAAAAATCGCCTGGATGCCGACCGGAAGGTGTATGCATTCTTTCACAATAAAATGCCGCTGGAGCCGCTCATTTTCGTGCAGGTGGCGTTCGTGAAGGGCATGTCGGGCGATATTCAGACATTGCTCGACGTGGAAAGCCCCCTGCAACCCATTGAGGAGGCGGATACGGCGATTTTCTACTCTATCTCCAACGCGCAGCGCGGCCTGGCGGGTATCAGCTTCGGCAATTTCCTCATCAAACGTGTGGTGGCCGAGCTTTCGCGGGATTTTAAGCAGATTAAAACCTTTGCCACGCTTTCTCCCATTCCGGGCTTTCGGGGCTGGCTGGATCCGCTTTTGAAAAAAGAAACGCCCGGATATTTGCGGGACACAGATGAAAAAATCCTTCGTGCGCTGGTAAAAGATAAACATATCAGTCCGGAGCAGGCGCTTTTAAATCTGCTGGAATCGGATTGGCAGAAGGATGCAAAAACAGCGGAAGCGCTGAAGCCGGTATTGATGTATCTATGCGCGCTTTACTTAACTACGGCTAAAAAAGGCGGCAAACCCCTTGATCCTGTGAGTAATTTCCATCTCATGAATGGCGCGCGGCTGGAGCGGATCAACTGGCTGGCGGATGTCTCGCAGAAGGGGCTAAAACAGTCCGCCGGGCTGATGGTGAATTATTATTACAAGCTCTCCGAAATTGACGAAAACCACGAGGAATTCGCCGCCCATGGTAAAATTGTCACCTCGCGCGCTGTGCGAGCGTGGTTGTAGCGCCCATACCGGTTAGGTGTTACGAGCTGCCTTACCATATAGGTCGTAAGCATCGGCTTTGGTGATGGTTACCGGAGTAATATCCCCGATAGTCAGTCGTTTAGATGATTTTATATGCACCAGGCCATCAATTTCCGGGGCATCGGCGGAACTGCGGCCAATAATGCCCTCTTCGGATACGCTGTCGATCAGTACGTCCAGCGTTTTTCCCACCTTACGTGCCAGGCACGCAGCGCTGATTGCCTGCTGTTTTTCCATGAAGCGTTCCCAGCGCTCCTGCTTCAGTTCTTCCGGTACCGCTCCTGGAAGGGTATTGGCCAGAGCGCCTTCCACGGCTTCATATTTAAAACAACCGGCGCGATCAATTTTTGCTTCTTCCAGCCAGTTAAGCAAAAAGGTGAAATCTTCTTCCGTTTCACCGGGGAAGCCGACAATAAACGTGGAGCGTAATGCGAGCCCGGGGCAGGTTTCGCGCCATTGTTGAATGCGCTTGAGCGTTTTTTCCTGTGCTGCCGGGCGTTTCATGGATTTTAACACCGACTCGCTTGCATGCTGGAAGGGAATATCCAGGTAGGGTAAGATTTTTCCTTCTGCCATTAGCGGAAGCACCGCGTCTACGTGCGGGTACGGATAAACGTAATGCAGCCTGATCCATATGCCGAGTTCAGCGAGCGCTTCGCATAAATCCTGAAACTTTGCGCGTACCTCGCGTCCGCGCCACTGTCCGGTTGCATATTTGGTGTCCACGCCATAAGCAGATGTGTCCTGCGAAATAACCAGTAATTCTTTTACTCCTGCTTGCGCGAGTCTTTCGGCTTCTTTCAGCACATCCTCCACAGGGCGGCTAACCAGGTCGCCCCTGAGTGATGGAATAATACAAAAGCTGCAGCGGTTATTGCAGCCTTCAGATATTTTAAGATAGGCGTAATGGCGTGGCGTTAATTTAATTCCTTGCGGTGGCACCAGATCCAGAAACGGTTTATGCGCTGGCGGAATTGCCTCATGCACCGCCTTTACCACCGACTCATAGGCTTGGGGACCAGTAATGGAGAGAACATTGGGAAAGCGGTCGCGGATTTTATGCGGCTCGGCTCCTAAGCAGCCAGTGACGATGACTTTGCCATTCATTGCCAGAGCATCGCCGATAGCGCCGAGCGATTCTTCACGCGCTGAATCAATAAAACCGCATGTATTGACAATCACCACGTCTGAGCCTTCGTAAGAAGGCGAGAATTCATAGCCTTCGGCGCGCAGCCGGGTAAGGATGCGCTCGGAATCCACCAGCGCTTTTGGGCAGCCAAGGCTGACAAACCCGATTTTAGGAGGAGGCGGATGCTGCATGATATTTTTTTGTAACCTTTAATTTGATACAGCCTGTCTTTTAGCTTAAGGCTTGGTATAAGTAAAAGCGATAGTTTTTGCTTTTGCCTTGCTTATCTAAAATACTTGCCAGACTGTTTGACGTGAAAAAATAATGATATTAACTAATAAGATAGAATGAATATGGATTTTCAAACTCGCGCTGAGTACCTTGCCAATCAAGGCCTCTATGACCCCGCCGATGAGCATGACGCCTGCGGTGTTGGGCTGGTGGCGGCGATTGACGGCAAGCCCCGTCGTGCAATTGTGGAGATGGGCATTGAGGCATTAAGGGCTGTTTATCACCGTGGCGCGGTGGACGCAGATGGTAAAACGGGTGATGGCGCTGGTATCCATATTCAAATTCCAGCAGGTTTTTTTGAAGATTATGTAAAATGTATCGGCAAGCGCCTTAAGCCTGCCCAATTGGCCGTGGGCATGATTTTTCTGCCAAAGAAAAATTTTGCCGCCCAGGAAGCGGCGCGTGGCATCGTAGAGAGTGAAGTGCTAAAGCTAGGCTACACAATATACGGCTGGCGGCAAGTCCCTGTGGATTCCGCCATTATTGGAGAAATCGCGAATGACTCCAGGCCGGAAATCGAGCAGATCATTCTTGCCGGTAAAGAGGGGATGGATACGGCGCGCTTAGAGCTGGAGCTGTATTTTATCCGCAGAAGAATTGAAAAATCTGTTCGCGCGCGCGCAATAACGGATTTCTACATTTGTTCGTTATCCTGCCGTTCAATCATTTATAAAGGCTTGTTTAAGGCCGAGCAGCTCACCGGGTTTTATCCCGACCTTCTGGATGAGCGGTTCATCTCTAACTTTGCTATTTTCCACCAGCGTTTTTCTACCAATACTGCCCCCGCCTGGCATTTGGCGCAGCCTTTCCGCGTACTTGCGCATAATGGTGAAATTAATACCCTCAAAAGCAACGTCAACTTCATGAAGAGTCATGAAGCAACATTTTCCTGCGCAGCGTTTAAGGGGTTTGAAGAAGATATTGTTCCGGTGATACCGGATAATACCTCCGATACCGGGGCGTTGGACGCCGTAATGGAAGTGCTCACTCGCGCGGGGAGGCCGCTGCCGCTTGCAAAATTAATTTTAATTCCGCCGGCCTGGAGCCTGAACGCCGATGTGCCGGAAGCCCACCGGGACTTTTTCTCTGTCTGCAATAGCATCTCCGAGCCGTGGGACGGTCCGGCGGCGATCGCCGCATCGGACGGCGACTGGGTGGTGGCCGGTATGGATAGAAACGGCCTCAGGCCGATGCGCTACGCAATCACGAGCGATGGAATCCTTGCCATTGGTTCCGAGTCCGGTATGGTGCCCGTAGAAGATCATGAGGTGACCGAGCGTGGACGATTAGGGCCGGGAGATATTCTTGGCATCCATTTAGGCGAAGGCCGTTTGTATAAAGATAAAGAGCTGAAGGATGTTTTAAGCACCCAGCACCCTTACAGTGAATGGGTGCGCAATGTGGTGCCTTTGAGCCGGATAATGCGCGGCAATAAGCAGAACTCTAGCCAGGAGCCGTTCTCCCCTGCGCGTATACGTACGCTTCAGCTTGCTGTGGGCTATACGGCGGAAGATTTGGAGGCCATTTTATATCCGATGGCCATGGAGGGCAAAGAAGCGGTTGGGTCGATGGGAGACGACACGCCGCTTGCGGTACTCTCTGACAAGCATAGAGGATTTCACCATTTCTTCCGGCAGAATTTCAGTCAGGTGACGAATCCACCGATCGATCCCTTGCGTGAGCGCCGGGTAATGAGTCTTTTTACGCGTTTTGGCAATGATGGAAACTATTTGGCGCTGGATCAGTCGCACCATCCGATTTTACTTTGCGAAACGCCGGTATTGCTTTCCGATGAGTTAGACGCTATCTGCGCCCATTTTTCAGATAAAATCACGGCAATTGATACATTATTTGATCTGGAGGCCGGGGGAAATCGCCTCCGCCAGGGGATTGAGCGCGTTGTCGAGGCAGCCGAGGAGGCCACGCGCAGCGGAAAATCCTATTTGCTGCTGACGGATGAACATATGGATAAGCAGCATGCTGCTATTCCCATGATTCTGGCAGTCTCGGCTGTTAACAGCCATTTGGTGAAGAAAAGCCTGCGCAAGAAAGCCTCTATTTTAGTGCGTACCTCTGAATGTGCCGATGTGCACGCGCTGGCCGTGCTGATTGGCGCAGGCGCTACGGTGGTGAATCCGTATCTGGCGGAACAAAGCATTCAGGCGAGATGGCAGGCGCAAGCAAGGCCTTATCTTGAAAATTTGCGGGAGGCGTTAAGCGGCGGCCTTCTCAAGGTGATGTCCAAGCAGGGCATCTCCGTGGTAAGCTCTTACCGAGGAGGATTGAATTTTGAAGCCATTGGCCTGGCGCGTGCCCTGGTGGCCGAGTTTTTCCCGCGTCTGCCCTCGCGCATCTCCGGCATTGGGTTGGATGGCATTGAAAAGCGCGTGCTGGCGCTGCACAAACTGGCGTTCTCCGTCCCTGGCGCAGACAATGTGATCTCGCAGGAAAATTCCGGCCTTCCCATGTTGCCGGTGGGAGGTTTCTACCGCGCTCGCGCCAAAGGCGAGGTGCATGCGTGGGAAGGCGCATTGACGCACCTGCTGCAATCGGCGGTGAATGCGGGTTCTTACAGCTTGTATAAAGAATATAGCGCCCGTGTGCATTCGCTCCCCCCGATTCATTTACGGGATTTGCTGGACTTTAAACCCGTCAATGCACCTGTCCCGCTGGAGTCGGTGGAATCAATCACGGAGATTCGCAAGCGCTTTATTGCGCCTGCCATGTCGCTTGGCGCACTCTCACCGGAAGCGCACGAAACCTTGGCGATTGCCATGAACCGGATCGGCGCGGCTTCCAATTCCGGAGAGGGAGGGGAGGGCGCTGAGCGCTACACGCCTTATGCCAATGGCGATAACGCGAATTCCGTCATTAAACAGGTGGCCTCCGGGCGGTTTGGCGTCACGGCGGAGTACTTAAATTCCGCTTCCGAGTTGCAAATTAAAGTGGCGCAAGGCGCAAAACCGGGTGAGGGCGGCCAATTACCGGGGTTTAAGGTAACACTGGAAATTGCGCGTTTGCGCCATGCAACGCCAGGAGTCAGCCTTATTTCCCCTCCACCGCATCATGATATTTATTCCATCGAAGACCTGGCGCAGTTGATTTATGACTTAAAGCAAATTAATCCGCGCGCGCTGGTTTCGGTAAAACTGGTGGCGCAATCGGGGATTGGCACTATTGCGTCCGGGGTGGCAAAAGCCATGGCGGATAAAATTGTGATTGCCGGGCACAACGGCGGCACGGGAGCTTCGGCGTGGTCCAGTGTAAAACATGCCGGAATTCCTTGGGAAATGGGTCTTTCTGAGGCGAATCAAGTGCTCACCCTCAACCGTTTGCGCCACCGGGTGAAATTACAAACCGACGGTGGACTTAAAACCGGGCGAGATATGGTGATTGCCGCGCTGCTGGGGGCGGAGGAATTTGCCATCGGCACGGCGTCGCTGGTGGCGATGGGCTGTATTTTGGTGCGTCAGTGCCATTCCAATACCTGTCCGGTCGGCATCACCACGCAAGACCCGGCGCTTAGAAAAAAATTCGAGGGCACGGTGGAAAAGGTCGTGAATCTGTTTAGTTTTATTGCGGAAGAGGCGCGGGAAATACTGGCGCAGCTTGGAGCTACCGGTTTTAATGACATTATTGGCCGCTCAGACTTACTCACCCAGATTAATCGCGGTGGTGAGGATATGGTGGATATTGACCTCAACAACCTGCTCGCACAGGCCGATACAGGCGGTAAGCCGCGTATTTACAGTATAGAGGGTCGGAATGAAGTGCCCGACACGTTAGACGCGCAAATGCTGAAAGATGCGCGCGAGGCCTTGGAGCAGGGGCAAAAAGTGCAGCTGGCCTACTCGGTGCAAAACACTATGCGCGCCATTGGCGCCAGACTTTCTTCTGAGCTGATCCATGCGCCTGCGCGGGCGGCGCAGGAGGACGCCATTACGCTGCGTTTACGCGGTTCGGCGGGCCAATCGCTTGGAGCATTCGCTGTGCGCGGCTTGAAAATAGAATTATTCGGCGATGCTAATGATTATGTCGGCAAAGGCCTCTCCGGCGGGATCATTGTGGTAAGGCCAAGGCCTTCAAGCAAACTTATCCCCCATGAGAACACGATTATCGGTAATACCGTGCTCTACGGCGCTACATCGGGAAAATTGTTCGCCAGCGGCCAGGCAGGTGAGCGTTTTTGCGTCCGCAACTCCGGCGCTAGCGCGGTGATAGAAGGGTGTGGCTCGAACGGGTGCGAATATATGACCGGTGGGGTTGCGGTTATTTTAGGCGAAATCGGGCATAATTTCGCCGCCGGCATGACGGGTGGCATGGCATTTCTCTACGATCACCAGGGAAGTTCGCTTGCGCGGATTAATGAAGACACGGTAATTTCTCAGCCGGTTGAAGCTTTTTATTGGGAGCAAATGCTTAAAACACTGATACAGGAGCATTTTTCAGAAACAGCCTCGCCCCGCGCCGGGGATATATTGGCGGCGTGGGAGTATGAACTGCCCAAGTTCCTGCAAATCTGCCCCAAAGAGATGGTGGCCAGGCTGGAATATCCTTTAAGCGACGCGCCGTTGATGGAGTATAGGGCGTGAGTGCCCATTTTTCTGGCTTTAAACGCTAATATAAGTTAATAATGCCTCCCGAGTTTCATGATTTAAAATGAAGGTGTGTTCTCTATGAGCGATCAAGAAGAAAGAGCCGAGAGTAATCCTGAAGATGGGATGTCTTTTGGCCAAGCGCTGCAATTAGTGATGGCGGATCGTGGAATTGGTAATCAGGCATTGGCGGGCCTGATAGATGCGAAGGCAAAAAGAGCGGAGAAAGTTAATCCGGATTCGGATCTGCGTGGTATTACTAGAGTTACAATTGACCGTCATAGAAATGACCACAATACGCCAAGAGAGGATAACTCTTCTAAGATAAAAAAGACTCTTGGTGGTGATCTTTTTGAAGAAGCGAAGGCCATTGAAGCGGCCGAAGCCGTGACGATGGAAGTAGAAGAAAAAGGAGAAAGAAAGACCCTGAACTATCGTGGAATCATCGGGTTTGCGATAAAAAAGGAACTCGAGGGAAGACAAAAAAAGCAGGAGTGCAAGAGACCTGACAACCCGTATACTGTAGCTGGTTTTGCGAAAAAAGTTCGTATTAATAGAGCAACTCTCCATAAGATTATCAGCGGCGGTACTGCTAGAATGTCTACGATACGCCGGGTGATGAAGGAATTGGAGGTATTCCAGGGTTCCATAGTGCGCGCTACTGCCGCTTTACTTTCAAAGCGTGGGCACTCTGACGTCGCATGCTTGCTTTTATCTGGATTTAAAGAGGAGGAGAGGCTAGCGCCTAACCCTCCTGCGGAACTGGAAGAACCTGTCGCAGCGCCTCCTCCTCCTCTTTCCTCTGATGTGATAGCCAAACCAGAGCCCCCGCCACCAAGCCCCAGCTCAACTCCCGAAACGCAGACAGATTCCGCTGGACGCGCGGCATTGATGTGGGCATTGGAGCACCCTAATAAAGATGAAAAATTTCTAGATTTCGCACAAGCGCTTCAGAAAGCCAGACCTGCTATTACTCCTGGCACGCTGCCTGATGCAATCTTGGATGCATGTCATGCGGTATGGAAAGAGTGTGAGGGTGTTTACCGCGCTCAAGCGCGTGGTGGAGGTGTAGTATCCGTAAATGTTCGCGGTGCGCGTGTGCGTGCTCAAGCCACACCGGAAGGCGGGTTTCTTATTACAAGTGGTTTTCAAAACGACCCATTCTTAGCGGAATTAGGCGCACCTATTAGTAATCATTTAAGCGAGAGGGATGCTTCCGATAGAGAACCTACGCCAGGCCTTGGCCCGTATATGCGTGCTATTAATGCTAGTAGGCAGAGCACTGGACGCGGACGCTAATACTATACATATAACGTTTAATGAGCGATAGCCTGCAGTTCCCTCTCCCAAAGGGAGAAGGGGCTGCACCG